>JBBQLF010000664.1:0-2715 GCA_038327695.1 Bryobacterales bacterium | reverse complement strand
TTCATCTACGTGTGGAGACCGTTCTACCGGCTGGTGTTCGAGAAGATGCTCCATCCGTTTCTGCTGAGGATGTGGTCGCCCGTATTGCGCCAGAGTCTGTCCGCTGCGCTAGCCAGCGGTTCAGTGGGCGCCAACCTTCCGGAGATTGGCCGAATGCAAGAGTCGCTGGACCGGATGGAGAAGTCGCTTTCCGAGCTGCGGCGATCGCACGAAGAGGCGACCGAGGCGTGGCTGGCGAGCGAGAAGCTCCTGCTGGCTCTCCTGCAGGAGCCTGGGGCGCAGTCCGGCTTTGCACCGGCAGCGGCTGCCGGGAGCGGCAGCGGCCATCCAGACGAATGAGCGTCACCCGGCCTACCTCCGTGCGCTCGATCTACGTCGACCTGCGTTGCCTGCAGGACGCCGGCTCCGCGGATCACGAGATTGGCGTTCATATCGCTGACCTGTTGCGGGAGCGCCCGTCCTGCGCCTGGCGCGACACCAGAGTGGTGGGGCTGCTGGACCCGGCCTTGCCGGAATTGGCCCGGCACCTGCGTCCGCTTTGCGATGACACCACGTTCTGCCTGAATCCGGTCACGCATCCAGGGCGGCTCGACGTCTTCATCCAGAGTTCGCCGATGACGCACGATATCGCCGATACGTGGGCATTCCGGCGGGGACGAGGGATTTTGGCGGTCGCCATCGTGCACGATTTCAGCCTCTGTGAGCGGCCTGGCTTGATGAGTCCAAGGGCCCAGCGGATTGAGTATCTCGCCAAACTGGCACGCCTTCGCAACTACGACTGCTTCTTTCCGGTTTCGCCGGCCTGCGCCCGGCAGTTGCGGGATTTGATCGGGATCGAGGAGCGCCGGGTCTGCGTGACGGGGGCTGAAACGGCCAGCGAGCCAGACCGGCGAGGGGAACGATTCTGGGGCGGGCTCACGGCGGCCCTCTCGGCGGCCGAGGCGCGTCCGCAGAGGTTCTCGATCGGACGCAAGAGGCTGCCGCGATTGGCCTATTTTTCGCCGTACCCGCCGGACCGATCCGGGATCGCGGCGTTCAGCGAACAGGTGCTGGCGGCCGCCGGCCAACGGTTCGAGGTGAGTCTCTATACGGACGCGCCAGGCCCGTTGCGCCTGCCGGCGCATGTTTGTCACGCGGGACCGGTCACGTACGCGCCACTGGTGAATGGGGCGTATGAGGCGAGCCTCCTGGTGATCGGCAACTCGCAATCACACAGTCCGATTGCCGGCATCGCGGAGAGGTACGGCGGGCCCCTGGTTCTGCACGACTCGCCGATGACGGAGCACCCACCGGCGCGCTGCTTTAAGTCCTTGTTGATCCGCGCCGATCCGGTTCTGGTACACAGCGTTGCCCTGCAGAAACTGCTGCGGGATCGAAACGGCGCCCGGTGCCAAGTGCTGCCGTTTCCCCCTCTCCGGCAGTTTGCCGGCGAGGAGTTGGCCAGCGCCCACCGCGAAGAGGTTCGATTGAAGCTGGGATTGGCGCCCGGCGCGTTCGTGATCTCTACGTTTGGCGATGCCGTTGCCTGGCAGGCTTCGGCCATGTGCATTGTGGGCCTGGAGCTTTTGCGGTCCTGGCAGGTTCCTGCTGAAATGCACTTCGTAGGGGCAGTGGGCGGAGCCGCGAATGATTTGCGGCGCGTGGCGCGCCAGTATGGGGTGGCGGACCGCGTTCACTGGGCCGAGGACCAGGCCGACGGGCGGAGATGCCGGGACTACCTCATCGCCTCCGATGCCGCTATTCAGTTGCGGCCCCATGGATTCGGCCAAACCTCGCACACTCTGGCCAATTGCGCCAGTGCGGGATTGCCAACCATCGCACGGCAGGGCCTGATCGAAGCGTGCGGGGCGCCGGAATACTGCAAAGGCCTGGAAGAACTGCACTCTCCACTGGAGCTGGCCGAGTTGCTGGCTGGGATTGCCGGCGGGGCGCGTGGTCAGTGGCGGGACAGTGCGGCCAGGGCCGCCTACCTGGCGACGAACAACTTCGGCCGTTACGCCGCTGCCGTCGCCGAGGCGTTGGGTTATGAGTAGACTCTACCTGGATCTGACGGAGCTGGTGGATCACCCGATCCGCACCGGAATTCAACGGGTGGAGGGCGAGCTGCTGAAGTGGTGGCCTGCCGAGGTGCCGTTTCGTGTGGTCCGGTTTGATGCCGCCCGCGGGCTGGTGGTGTTGCCGGAAGGCACGGCGGATTGCTTGCGGCGCGTGTTCACCGCCGCCGTTGGGGAGCGCGATGCGCTTGTGGGCGCGCTCCGGGAATTGGCCGGAGCGCCGGGCAATCCGGTGTTGGAGTTCGCGGACGAGGACGCGCGCCTGGTGGTGCCCGAGGTGTTCTATGACGAAGGACGGATCTCGTTCTACAATCACCTGACGAGCCGGCAGATGCAGCGCACGTATTTTCTGGTGTTCGATCTGCTGCCGCTGACTCATCCCGGCTATTTCCTGCCGATGACGAGTCCGGAACTGACGTGCGCCTACTTTCGCCTGATTCGCACCGCGGTGCAGATCGGGTTCATCTCCAGTGCCACGCGGAAGGCGTTCCATGACCGGTTGCGCCGCTCGGTTGAAGACGCGCTGGCGCTGCCTGACGGTCGCGGCTCGGTTACGGGCGCGTCTTCGTCGGATTTGGCGGCTGGCACCGTTGAAGACGCGCTTGCGCTGCGTGACGGTCGCGGCTCGGTGACGGGCGCGGTTTCATCGGATTTGGCGGCC
>JBBQLF010000663.1:0-2724 GCA_038327695.1 Bryobacterales bacterium | reverse complement strand
CCATCTCTCCGATGACGCCGCCGGCAAGGTGGAGGTCCACAACGGCATCTTCCATTGCTATGGCGGAGACCGCGTCCGCATCAGCCCCAAGGACGGCCCCGGCACCCTGATCGCCGAAGACTGGTACAAGGTGAAAGTGCGCTACGACGCAGCCAAGGGCCTCGTCGAATGCTGGGTGAACGGCCAGACCAGCCCGTCCCTCAAAGGCATCGATCTCAGCCTCGGCGCCGGCCGCATCGGCCTCGGCAGCTTCTTCAATACCGCCTCGTTCCGCAACTGCAAGCTCACCAGCTAATCTGTTCGCCGCCGATCAATACCAGGCCCGGAAGCTCCGCGCGCGCCCGGTCAAACTCCACCCGCACCAGGCGCCCCTCATACGGGCGCCGCACCTCCAGCGTCCGCAGGACGCCAGCCGGCTCCCGCACGCCCGCGCTGCGCACAATGTCGTTCAACGTACCCCCCCACCGGCGCAAACGCATCCTTTCCGTTCGCCACAACACGCAGCTCCGGCCCCACTACCATGTCCTTCGGCACCGATACGCACACCACGCCCCGCACCCGCGCCGCGCCCGCGCAATACCCCTCCGGATCCGCCTCGAACGCCCGCGACGCCCGCTCCCGCTCCATCGCCGACGGCGCCGCGATCAACGCAATCCGCCGGTCCCCGCTGCCGCTCCATGTCCGGAAAAACAGACGCAGCCACGCCGCCCCCGCCGGCAGATGCAGCAACTCCGAATCCGCCGCCCGTCCCGCCGTCAGCTTCGCGCCGATGTTGGCCTCGGAATCGCCGGCGCTCACCACCACGCCCCCATCCCCAGCCGCGCTCAGCAGGTAGAACGACGTCAGATACCCTGTCACTGCGCCGCCCTCGCGGATCGGCTCCACCGCCCTCAACCGGAACTCATCCGTCACGTCCACATACCCGTTCAACGTGAACTCGCCAAACCGCAACAGGTACAGCGCGCCCGATGGCATCTCCAGATGGTCAATCAACCGCCGGTCCAGCACCTGCAGCTCCGCCGCCGTCAGGCACCCCGCGCTCACCTGCTGCCGCAGCGCCGGCCGCAGGATCTCCTCAAACCAGTTGCTCGCCACCACGGTCTGATGCCCCAGCGGCGCCGCACTGCCATCCGGCCGCGTGCCCGCCGCCAGAGAGCCCGGCAGCGGGGCCAGTGCCGCCACGTCCGCGCGCACCACCGCGTCCCGGCCCCTCCATTGCAGTGAGACCGCCCCGCTCGCCAGCGCACACCCCGGCCCCGGGCCCTTTCGCGCCCTGCGCGCGCCCTTCACCACCAACACGTCCTTCCGCCCGTCCGCCCCCGGCGGCGCCAGCACGTGCCCCCGCGCCGCCGGCCTCACCGTCCACGCCTGCGCCCGCTTCTGCCGCGCCGCGCAGCCCCCCATCACCAGCAAACACGCCACCAACCCAATCCGCCCCGTCCTGACCGCCCTGCTATCCTGAGATTCTCTTCCCGCCATGTTCCTAAAGATCCTCGCCCACCCCATTTTCGTCAATCTCAACTTCCACATGCCGCTCATCGTGGATCTCTCTCACCCCCTCATCCTCCTCACCGGCGAGAACGGAAGCGGCAAGTCCACCCTCCTCCACTCCATCTCCTACGCCCTTCAAAACAAGCAGGTGGATGGCTTCGTCTATCGCTGGGAGCAACGCCAAGATCCGGCCCAGGTGTTCCTCTTCGATGCCGAGCAGCACAATCCCCGCATGCACCTGGAGCTCTTTGAGAAAAACCCGCAGATGAAGGAGTTCGTCCAGATCGCCAGTCACGGCCAAGTCATGCTCTCCATGTTCCGCGAGACCTTCCCATCGCTGCCGGAAGGCACCACGCTCCTCCTCGATGAACCCGAGATGGCCCTCTCCGTCTCCAACCAGCAGCGTATCGTGAAGATGATGATGGAACTCGTCGACAAGCGCAAGATGCGCATCATTTGCGCTACCCATTCTCCCGTCCTCATCAGCGCTCCGGAAACCTACGTCATCAACCTCGACAACTACATCAACCGCAACGTCCTGCCGGAAGACATGGGCACCGAAGGCTCTTCCACCATTCAGTAACGCCCGGAGCCGGTATGGTCCGCGACACACTCCTCGACTACTTCCACACGGTCGCCCAGCAGCGCGGTGAGTACCTCGTCTATGACGACGGCTTCCGCCCCCGCTCCTACACCTACGCCGATCTCGCCCGTGCCGCCCGCAACTTCGCCGCCCTCCTCCAGGCCCACGGCGTCGGCCGCGGAGACCGCATTGTCCTCTGGAGCGAAAACCGTCCCGCCTGGGTTGCTGCCTTCTGGGGTTGTGTCCTCCGCGGTGTCGCCGTCGCCCCCATCGACGAAAAGCACTCGCTCGAATTCCTCGATCGCGTCGAGCGCATCCTCCAGCCCAAAGCCATCGTCGTCGGCGACGAGATGAAATGCGGCCCGCGGCCCTCCGGCACCCCCGTCTGGCTGCTGTCCGAACTCGATTGGACCACCGGTGACGCCCAAGTGGAAGAGACCCCCGCCTCCGCCGATGACACCGCCGAGATCCTCTTCACCTCCGGCGCCACCGCCGAGCCCAAGGGCGTCGTCATCACCCATCGCAACATCCTCGCCAACATCGTGCCGGTGGAGCGCGAGATCCTCAAGTACCGCAAATACGCCCGTCCCTTCTCGCCTATTCGTTTCCTCAACCTCCTCCCGCTCAGCCACATGTTCGGCCAGGCCATG
>JBBQLF010000662.1:0-2733 GCA_038327695.1 Bryobacterales bacterium | reverse complement strand
GGCCACCGTCACCAGATACTGCATCGGGTTCCGTCCTATATTCGGCAGGCCCTCGATCGCCTTCGGACTAATCGTTGTGTTCAGATCCGTCGAGTCGGTTTGCAGCGTCTGCATGTCCGCTACAACATCGATGGTGCTACTCACTTCGCCGATCTGCATCGTCGTGTCGATCCGGTACTTCGAGTCCAGGGTCACCGTGATGCCGGTCTTCCGAAAGGTCCGGAATCCTGCGCTCTCAATGGTGACTTCATACGTTCCAGTTGGCAAAAGAGGTAGCGCGAACTCTCCGCTTCCGCCGGTGGTAGCCGTTGACTTGGTGTTCGTGCCGGAATTGACGATGAGCACCCTAGCGCCGACGATAGGCCCGCGTGAGGGGTCGGTGACGGTGCCGAGAATTGTACCTGTGATCACCTGCCCGGGCAGAGACTGGCAGAGTGCGAGCACGAGAATCAGGCTGACGACCAGGCTCCACTTGCGTGTTTGAGAAGTTGCCCTCTCCATGCTGGGGGGCATCGTCTTGGGGTAATAGTCGAAACTCATCGAGCAGTTCTCCTTCCAGATCGGGGCTCACGACAACACACAGGACGGCGCCTGAATCTATTATGCGGAATGCATTCTGTGTAGCGGAATGGATCTCTTTGTGTAGAATACGCCGGTCGGGGGGGCTGTCAAGCTAAACCTGATTCGTTGTTGCTAGCGGATTTCGATTTGCATTGCCGTGGACCCATCCCAAAAACAGGATGTCTCCAGGAAATCGATGAGGACTGGCGGAGGCCTTATGGCCGTCACCGCCGCTGAGCCGTCCCATCGAATCGGCAGTTTGCTTGCGTGGGCCGCCCCCGCGCAGCCCGACGATTCCGCGGTTGTCCCGAACTTCTCAACCTCACCCTCCGGGTGTTTCACGGGCGATGCCTTGGCGAGCGAGAGATCTCTTTCTGCCGGGGAGTCCCGTCGTTTGACGCTCATGCCAGCCGGCGTTTCCAGGATGGTACAGCTGACCAAACACGGCGGAGCTTACAGTCCGTCATTCGCCCAGGAGGTGGGCGGCCACGGTCCGGCGATGGGGTGCAGTTCGGTGCTCGAACAGGTAAATGCCCTGCCAGGTGCCGAGGGCGAGGCGGCCGGCGATGAGGGGGATGGAGAGTTGCACGCCGGTGAGCACGCTGCGGATGTGGGCGGGCATGTCGTCCGGGCCTTCGGTGGAGTGGACGTAGAGGCGGCGATCTTCCGGCGCTAGGCGTTCCAGGGCGCTGAGCAGATCGGTCTGGACATCGGGGTCGGCGTTCTCCTGGATGAGGAGTGAGGCGGAGGTGTGGCGGCAGAAGAGCGTCAGCAGGCCGGTGGAATAGCTCTGCTCGCGCACCCAGGCGTTGACCTCATGAGTGAACTCGTAGAGGCCCTTGCCTTGGGTGCGCAACCCGAATTCGCGGACGGCCTGCTTCATCGGGGGGCGGGTTATTCCACCGTGACGCTCTTGGCCAGGTTGCGCGGCTGATCCACGTCACAGCCGCGGCGCACCGCGATGTGATAGGCCAGCAATTGCAGCGGGACCACCTCGAGGATGGGCAGCAGCAACTCGCGCGTCGGCGGGACCCAGATGACATGGTCCGCCGCGCGCGCCACGTCCATCATGCCCTCCGTGGCGATGGCCAGCACTTGGCCGCCGCGGGCCTTCACTTCCTGGATGTTGGAGAGCGTCTTTTCGTAGCGCAGGACGCTACCTTCGTCCGCCGGGTCTGCCGTGGCCAGGACGACGGTGGGCAGGCTTTCGTCGATCAGTGCGTTGGGCCCGTGCTTCATCTCGCCGGCCGGGTAACCCTCGGCGTGGATGTAGGAGATTTCCTTCAGCTTCAGGGCGCCTTCCAGCGCGATGGGGTAGTGGATGCCGCGGCCCAGATAGAGGAAGTCCGTGGACTTGAAGAGCCACTTGACCAGGTCCTCGTACTGGGCGTCGGCGGAGAGGACGTGCTCCAGCTTGGCAGGGATGCGCAGGAGTTCCTGCGCCAGGTCCTGAGACTCCGCCGCCGTCATGCGCCCGCGCACCTGGCCCAGATACATGGCCAGAATGAACAGCGCCGTCAACTGCCCGGTGAATGCCTTGGTGGACGCTACGCCGATCTCCGGGCCGGCGTGGGTCAGCATGGTGCCAGCGGCCTCGCGCGAGATCATGGAGCCCATCACGTTGCAGATGGAGAGCGTGCGCGATCCCTTCTGCTTCGCCTCGCGCTGGGCGGCCAGAGTGTCCGCGGTCTCGCCGGATTGCGAGATGAGCACCGTGAGCGTCTCCGGTCCGACGATGGGATCGCGGTAGCGGAACTCGCTGCCGTAGTCGACCTCCACCGGCACACGCGCCAACCGTTCAATCATGAACTTGCCGGCCAGGGCCGCATGCCAGGACGTACCGCAGGCCACGATGCGCACGTTCTGGAACGCGGCGAACTCCTTGGGCTGGATCTGCATTTCATCCAGGAAGACGCGGCCGCTCTCCTGGCCCACGCGCCCGAGGATGGTGTCGCGCACGGCTCGGGGCTGCTCAAAGATCTCCTTGAGCATGAAGTGTTTATAGCCGCCCTTTTCGGCCATGATGGGATCCCAGAGAATGTGGGAGACCTGGCGCTTGATTGGGCGTCCCTGCAAGTCCATCAACTGCACGCCGTCGCGCGTCAGCACTGCCAGATCGCCGTCGTGCAGGAAGAAGACGTCGCGGGTGTAGCTGAGAATGGCGGGCACATC
>JBBQLF010000661.1:0-2738 GCA_038327695.1 Bryobacterales bacterium | reverse complement strand
CGAGCAAACTCATCAGCCGTCCATTGACACGGCCCGCCGTCGCCAGGTCAAAATAGCCGCGGCCGATACCGGATTGATTGGTGATAATGATCGCCCCCAGGCCGAGGGCATGAACCCGTTCCAGCGCCTCATGCGCCCCGGGCAGCAGTTCCACCATGTCCGGATCGGCCAGATAGTTCTTTTCGACGATCAGCGTTCCATCGCGATCGAAAACAACGTAGCGCACTACTTCTTCGATTCTGTGGTGGAAGACGTGGAAGCGGGCGCGGGCGTGGGCTTGGCGGTCGCAGCCGGAGTTTCAGCCGGCTTGCCTGATGCGGACTCGCTCTTTGAGGAATCAGACGACGATGTGGAATCACCGTTCTTGGCGTTCGCCACCTTCGCGTCTTTGCCACCCGTCTTCTTGTAGTCCGTGATGTAGAAGCCGCTGCCTTTGAACTGGAGCGCGGAGGTAGAGATCAGGCGGACAACCTTGCCGCCACACTGCTCATGCACCGCCACCGGCGGATCGACGAACTTCTGGATCACCTCAAAAACGTTGTCGCAGCGGTCGCACTTGTACTCATAAATCGGCATACTGTTCCACTCTCAATCGGGTTGGTTCCAAACACGGTTATTGCTGGCGGACCGGCACATTCAGCGGGCCAAGCGCCGGAGTTTCAGTCGGCCGGCCACCGGTGGCGGGATTGGCAGCCTGGACGGTCTTGCCGCTCAGCACTTCGAGGCCTTTCTTCAGAATCAGGTCTTCGGTAGGCTTGGCCGGCTCCTTGACAGCGGGCTTGGCCGCCGGCTCCTCATCCTCGTCGAGCGCGGCCTCGGGCTCGTTGTCGATGACCGCAATCGTCGGCGTCACGGAGTTGTCCTGAATCGCCTTCCCGTTGGGCGCGTAGTACTTGGCCACGGCCAGCAGAACGGCGCCGCCGTCCTCTGTGCTGACGGTCTTCCGCAGCGCCGCATCTCCGTACGTTCGTTCTCCCACCACCGGCGCCCGTTTGTTCTCCAGCAGCGCGGCGGCCGCAATCTCGGCCGCCCCGGAAGTGCCGCGGTTCGTCAGCACTACCAGTTCACCCTTGAAAATAGCCTTGGCCGGTTCGGCCTCAAACACCTTCTTCGGCACCTTCTGGCCACTGAGCGAGCCGATCGTCCCCTTCTCCAGGAATAGATTCGCCAGCGCCACACCCTCCTCCGGCACATTGACGGCAGAGTGGCGCAGGTCCAACACCAGCTTGGTGGCGCCCTGCTTCTGCAGCGATGCAATCGCCGTCCGCACCGCGGCGGTCTTGCCGGCCGAAAGATCCTCGGCCGTGATGTAGCCGGTGTCCTTGTCCAGCATCTTGGCCGTCAGCGCCGGCGCCGTCACCACAGCCCGCGTCAGCGTGATCTTGACCGGCTCGGGCTTGCGCAGCCGCAGCACCGTCAATTCGATCGTCGAGCCCGGTTCACCATGCAGCAGCACATCGGCGTAGGCGAGCGGCATGTCCCGGGTCGAGATCCCGTTGATCGCCTCCAGGATGTCGCCCGTACTCAGCCCGGCCTTATCAGCGGGCGAGCCCGTGATGGCGTCCACTACCCCGATCTCGTAGCCGTACTTCCGGCTCAGCATCAAGCCCAGCCCCGCCTTCGGGTCCGCCTTCGCCTTCAGGTACTGCTTGTACTGTTCCGCGTTCAGGTAACTCGCAAACGGGTCCACAGAAACCAGCAAGCCATTGATGGCGCCCAGCGCGACATTCTTCATGTCGGGCTCTTCCACATAGTCGGCTTTGATCTTGGCAAATACCTCGGTGAAGACGTTGATGTGGCGGTAGGGATCGTTGGGCCCGGAATCGGGATTCTGGCCCAGCACAGCGCCTATCAGCAGCAGCGCGACGACGCAGGTGGATACCGTCACCACCGCGTACTTAAAGGTGCCGTTGTAATTCATTTCGTAACCCCTCCCGGGTTGGCCCGGCCGGGTGCAGGCTCCCTGCTAGTCAGTATAACAGGGCACACCAAACCGGCTGCTGCCTCAAACGCTCTAAGTGATAGACGCAACAAGGCGCCAAATGGGTTCGAAGGGTTTGTGAACGCATTGCTTCTCACCCCCGTTTTCCGGGATCGCTGCGCCCGCCCGCCCGATTCGTTATCCTGAAATCTCGCCGTGCCCGACCTACGCAAAGACCCAATCACCGGCCGCTGGGTGATCATTTCCACGGATCGGGCCCGCCGCCCATCTGACTTCACCCGCAGCGCCGTCACCCCGCAAGACAGCCGCCCCTGTCCCTTCTGTCCCGGCCACGAGTCCAAAACAGCGCCCGAAGTGCTGGCCTACCGGAGCGCCGGCGCTACCAACGGAAACGGCTGGTCTCTTCGTGTGGTGCCCAACAAATTCCCCGCCTTGCGCGTGGAAGGCGAACTGGAGCGCCAGGGCGAGGGCCTCTACGACCGGATGAACGGCATTGGCGCCCACGAAGATATCATCGAATCGCCGGACCACTTTGCCACGCTCGCCACCATCTCTGATAATCTGGCCGCCGACGTCTTCTTCGCCTTTCGCGATCGTATTCTCGACCTGAAAAAAGACCCGCGTCTCCGTTACGTGCTGGTCTTCAAAAACCACGGTGCCACCGCCGGGGCCGTCCTGGAACATCCCCACTCCCAACTCATCGCCCTGCCCATCGTCCCCAAGCGCGTCCAGGAGGAACTCGATGGCGCACTGCGCTATTTCCAGTTCCGCGAGCGTTGCATCTTCTGCGATATCC
>JBBQLF010000660.1:0-2739 GCA_038327695.1 Bryobacterales bacterium | reverse complement strand
ACATACAGCGGTCCGCTGGCCGGATCGGGAGGTGGGTCTATGAAGCTGTCAACGGGCGCCTTACTGGCGTGCTTGAGTGTGGTGTGCGGTTGGAGCGCGCAGGGCGCGGTGACGTGCGAGAGCCTGGGTGCGCTGAAGCTGCCGGCGACGACGATTCAACTGGCGCAGACGGTGGCGGCCGGGACCTTTACCGGGCCCGGCGGGGCCAGCGCGCCGTACAAGGCGGTGCCGGCCTTCTGCCGGGTGACGGGCAGCATCCGGCCGACGGCGGACTCCGATATCCGCTTCGAGGTGTGGATGCCGGAGACGGGCTGGAACGGCCGGTTGCAGGGGGTAGGCAACGGCGGGTTTGCCGGTTCGCTCTCGCTGAGCGAGATGGCGGCGCCGGTGGCGCGCGGCTATGCGGCGGCGACGACGGACACGGGCCATACGGGCGGGGACGCCAGTTGGGCGATCGGGCATCCGGAAAAGGTGGTGGACTACGGGCACCGGGCGATTCACCTGATGACCGTGACGGCGAAGGCGGCGATCACGGCGTTTTACGGGACGGCGCCGAAGCGAGCATACTTCAGCAGTTGCTCCAACGGCGGGCGGCAGGCATTGATGGAGGCGCAGCGGTATCCGGGCGACTACGACGGCATCATTGCCGGAGCGCCGGCCAACGACTTCACAGGGACGGTTGCGGGCTTCGCGTGGAATCAACTGGCGCTGCTGGCGGATGCGGCCAGCTACATTCCGGCGGCGAAGATGGCGGCGGTGGAGAAGGCCGCGCTGGCTGCGTGCGACGTGGGCGATGGGCTGGCGGACGGGGTGATCGACAGTCCGCCGCAGTGCCGTTTCGATCCGGGCACGTTGCTGTGCGCAGGGGCGGATTCGGGCGAGTGCCTGACGGCCGCGCAGATCGTAGTGCTGAAGAAGATCTATGGCGGCCCGAGGACGGCGCAGGGCAAGGGGATCTTCCCTGGGTTTGTGCCGGGCGGCGAGGGTGGCGCCGGGGGCTGGCCGGGGTGGATCACGGGGACGGCGCCGGAGAAAGCGATTCAGTTCTTCTTCTTCACGCAGTTGTTCGGCAACATGGTGGCGGAAGACCCCAAATGGGACTACCGGACGTTCCGGCTGGAGGCGGACCTGGCCCGGATGGAGCAGAAAGTTGGCCCCGTGCTGAATGCGACCGACCCGAATTTGAAGCCGTTTCTGGCGCGCGGGGGGAAGCTGATTCTGTATCACGGGTGGGGCGATGCGGCGTTGACGGCGCTGAACACGATTCAATACTACGAGAAGGTGGCGGCCAAGGTGGGCGCCAAGAAGGCGGGTTCGGCGGTGCGGTTGTACCTGGTGCCAGGCATGCAGCATTGCGGCGGCGGACCGGGCGCGGACCAGTTCTGGGGCCAGCGGGGCACGCCGTCGGACGCGCAGCACGACCTGAAGAAGGCCTTGGAGGCGTGGGTGGAAGATGGCCAGGCGCCGGGCGCGATTGTGGCCAGCAAGCTGGCGGGCGGCAAAGTGGTACGGACGCGGCCGTTGTGCCCGTATCCTCAAGTGGCCCGGTACAAAGGGGCGGGGAGTGGGGACGAGGCGGCCAGTTTTGTGTGTGGCAGCCGGCGATAGGATGCAACCAGAGCCTGAACCCGGGCATCGAAAGGGGAGCATGAAAAGCATACTATTGTCTGTCTTTGCAGTTCTGTGCGGCTTTGCCGCGATTCTATCGGCGGATCAGATCACACTCAAGAACGGAGACCGGGTTTCGGGCAAGATTCTGACGGCGGACGAGAAGTCTATTACGCTGAAGACCGACTTTGCGGGAGAGATCAAGATTGATCGAGCGCTGGTCACGGGCATCACGGCAGACGCTCCGCTGCATTTGACGCTGAAGGACGGCGGCGCGGTGGAGGCCAAGATCAGCGGCGGCAGCGATGAGCTGAAGATTCAGAAGACCGACGGGAGCGCGGTGACGGTGAAGGCGGACTCGCTGGTGGCGATCCGGGACGACGCGGCGCAGAAGGCGTGGGAGCGCGAGGAGGAGCGATTGAAGAATCCGCGGCTGAATGACTTCTGGAGCGGCTTTGTGACACTGGGCATCGCCAACGCGAGCGGTAACTCATCGGCGACGTCAGTGGCGACGGCGGCATCGGCGACGCGGATGGCGGGGCGGAATAAGCTGAGCTTGAACTTCGCGCAGCTCTACGCCCGGCAGAGTACGACGGCGCCGTTTGGCGAGACGGCGAACCGGATGGGGGGCTCGGTCCGGATCGACCGCGACCTGACGAAGAAGATCTTCGTGTTCGGCCTCAACGCCTACGACTTCGACAGGTTCCTGGACCTGAACCTGCGCATGATTCTCGGCGGCGGCTTCGGCTACCACGTGTGGCAGAACAAGAAGGGGTTTTTCGACGTCATGGGCGGCGGCAACTGGAACCGGGAGACGTTTGATATTACGCGGACGGTGAAGCCCGCCCCGTACACGACCAGCACGCGGAACGCGGGCGAGCTGATGGTGGGTCAGGAGTTGGGCTACCAGCCGATGAGCCGGCTCAAGCTGAACGAGAAGCTCACGTTCTTTCCGAACATGACGGCCACGGGCGAGTACCGGATGAACTTCGACACGGCGGCCAGCGTGCCGCTGTACAAGTGGCTGGAGTTCAACGTGGGATTCTCATCGCGCTACATCACGAACCCGCCGTTGGGCAAGCTGCGGAACGACACGATTCTTAGCACGGGGATTCGGGCCAGCTTCGATCA
>JBBQLF010000659.1:0-2758 GCA_038327695.1 Bryobacterales bacterium | reverse complement strand
CGTGGAGCGGGCTTTGGCGGAGTTCCTGCCGGCGGCGCCGCTTCATAACGCCATCTATCTGGAGGCCATCGGCGCCTTCCGCGAAGCGATGCCCGGGGTTCCGCTGGTGGCGGCGTTTGAAACCGAGTTTCATCGCACGATACCCGAATTCGCCCGCCGTTACGGCGTGCCGGCCGACTGGCGGACGGAGTTTGGGATTCAGCGTTATGGGTTCCACGGCGCCTCGCACGAGTTCATCTCCGGACGGGCTCCTGAGTTTCTGGGACGCCGGCGCGAGGATCTGCGGCTGATCAGTTGCCACCTGGGCGGGAGCTCTTCCATTTGCGCGATTGACCGTGGCGTTTCGGTGGACACGACGATGGGCTTTTCGCCGCAGTCCGGCCTGGAAAACGCCACGCGGCACGGGGATCTGGACGTGTTCGCCGTGCTGTACATGATGGACCGGAACCAGTGGACGACGGAGGAGGTGCGGACTCAGTTGGCGCGCACCAGCGGCCTGGCCGGCCTGGCCGGGGTGGCGGGCGGCGACGTGCGGGATATCGCCGCGGCGGCCAAGGCCGGCAACGGCGACGCGTCGCTGGCACTGGCCGTGTTTGCCTATCAGGTCCGCAAGACCATTGGTGCCTATGCGGCGGCGATGGAGGGCCTGGATGCGATCGTGTTCACGGGCGGAATCGGGGAAAACTCGCCGGATCTGCGGGCGGACTGCTGCCGGGGTTTAGGCCACCTCGGTGTCAGCTTGTCTGCGGAGGCCAATGAGAGCGGCGCGGGGGACCGGGTGCTGTCCACGCCGGAGTCCCGGGTGAAGGTGCTCACGCTGGCTACCAACGAGGAGATCATCGTGGCGCGGCGCGCCGCGCGCGTGCTGGGCGGGTGAGCGTCAGAGTACTTTGAGCAACGCGCTCCGCGTCTGGGCGAACGCCTCGGGTCCGACGTGCTCGGCCACCACCGGCACGCCGGCCGGCAAGGTGCGCAGGAGTTCGGCGAAGAGTTTGTAGTTCATGGCGCCCAGCAGGGGACCGGGCAGCTCATAGGTGGCCCCGCGGGTCAACAGGCGGAAGTCCTTCAGGTGGACGATGGTGACGCGATCCTTCAGCGCGGTGAACATCTCGCGCATGGCGGCGTCCCGGGTTTCGTAGCGGGCCACCGGGGTCAGGTTGGGCGGGTCCATGACGGCCCCAACTAGGGCTGGCAGACGCGCCAGAAGGCGCCGTAGAGCGGTTGCGTCCGGGCAGGTGAGCGTGATGTAGGTCTCCAGCGCCACGCGCATCCTGGCCTTCTCCAGCTTCGGCAAATACCCTTCCAGGAAGCGCACAATGGCGTCCTCGGCAGCCGGAGTGAAGTTGCGTGCGTCCGGTTCCATCAATGCCGGGCCGTAGCCGCCGGTCCAGGCGACGAGGCGGCCGCAATTCAACTCCCCGGCCACTCCGATGGCGCGTTCGAAATCCGCGGCCCGTGTGTTCATCACCACGGCGGCGGGCGCGACGCAGTTGACGTAGGCGCCCAAGGCGTCACAGCGCAGACCCTCGGCACGGACCCAGGCCGGGACTCCTTTGATGAAGGCGTCATCGACGCGGTCCCACGGGAACGACACCTGCGTGCGGAGGAATCCCGCGGCCCGGGCGGCGGCCAGCACCTGCCGCGCTCCGGCTTCCTTGGCGCCCAACTGGCACATGATGCCGAGCCGTTCGTTCCAACCTTCCGCCGCGGCGGAGGCAGTGGCGGAGGCGGCCAGTGCAGTGAGGAATGTGCGACGGTTCATGTCAGGCTCCAGGGCGCGCGATAGGTGCGCCGCAGCAGGGCGTTGGCGGCATCGTTTCCGATGACTTGGCTGGTGGCGGCGTCCCACTCGATGCGGCTCTTTGAGCGCAGGGCGACGTTGCCCAGTTGCGACACCGCCGAGACATGATAGCCGACGTCCAGGTTTTCCACCGGCGCCTGGCGGGTCTTCACGCATTCCAGGAAGTTGGCCGCGTGGCGGGGCCGGGCGTCGTCCTTGGGCTCCGCGTTGCGCTTCATCTCGATGACGCTGGCTTTCTTCTTGGGCTCGGCGTAGATCTCCCAGCCCTTCTGATCGAGAATCATGGTGGCTTCGGTGCCGGTGAACATCACGCCGTGCTCGCGGCGGTCCGGGCCCAGGCCGCACTGCACCTGGTGTTCCCAGAGCAGCGTATAGGACGGGAAATCAAAAACGGTGATTTGCGTATCGGGCGTTTCCGAGTTGTCCTTGAGCGCGTACTTGCCGCCGGAGGAGATGACGGCCTTGGGCCATTCCGGCCCCATGGCCCAGAGGGCGAGGTTGATCAGGTGGACGCCCCAGTCCGTCATGAGGCCGCCGGCGTAGTCCCAGAACCAGCGGAAGTTGAAGTGGAAGCGGTTGGGATTGAAGGTCCGCAGCGGAGCGGGCCCGAGCCACATGTCGTAGTCCACGCCCGCCGGCGGCATGCCGTCCGGGGGATTGCCGATATCGGTGATCCAATCCAGGTAGGCCCAGCAGCGCACCTGGCGCACTTTGCCGAGCTTGCCGGCCTGGACGATCTCCACGGCCTCTTTGTAGTGGGTTCCGCTGCGCCAGTGGGTGCCCATCTGGGCGATGCGGCCGTAGCGCCTGGCGGCGTCGCGCATGATGCGCCCCTCTTCCACCGTTGTGGCCAGCGGTTTCTCGACGTAGACATCCTTGCCGGCCTGGAACGCGGCCAGAGTGGGCAGGGCGTGCCAGTGGTCCGGCGTGCAGATCAGGCATACGTCGATGTCTTTC
>JBBQLF010000658.1:0-2760 GCA_038327695.1 Bryobacterales bacterium | reverse complement strand
CCACCAGCGTGCAGGCGGGCGGCACTTCCGGCTTCTCGATCAGGTTGGCGGTTTCGGTCTTGTAGTTGTTCTTCTCCAGCAGAGCCTTGACGGCGGAGTAGGAGCCGGGCGTGGTGTCCTCGAGCGAGTGCTCGCCGGCGCCGGTGGTGAAGCAGGCCGTGTTTTCGCCCTTCTTGAAGAGCCGCACGATGGCGGAGGTGACCTCCTCCTCGCTGAGCGAGCGCGCTTCCTGCCTCTTGCCTGAGGCGGTCTGCAGCACGATGGCGCCGGTCTGGGTAATGCCATATTGCTTGGCCAGGGTGGGCTTTTTGAACGGGTCCAGCAGCGCCACTTTGAGTTTGGGCGAGAGCGTGCTGTAGCGGTCCAGCAGATCCTTGGCGCGGGCAAACTGGGTGGTCTCGTCGAAGTAGGAGACGGTGACTTCTTCCTTCAAACCGGAGACCACCTTCACCGTCTGATCAGAGAGCGAGAAGCGCTTGTTGGAGGTGGAGTCGTAGCTCTTGTTGTAGCGGTTGGCCAGGAAGTTGGCGGCGCCCAGAATGCCCAGCACCACCAGGATGTAGACGGTGCTGTAGGCGGAAAACTTCGTGGAGCGCTTGCTCAGAAATGCGGTATTCATGGCGTTAGGACCTCCAGCGCAGCGATTCCAGGCTGCGCGCCGTCGCAAAGAGACCAAGGAAGATCACCGAGGCGAAGTAGACCAGGTCCCGCGTGTCGATGACTCCTTTGGAGAATGGTTCAAAGTGCCGGACGACGGACATGTAGCTGAGCACGGTGGCCCACGTGGCCGTCTCATAGCCGGCCACCCACTCCAGCACCCAGAGCATGAGGCAGACGCCGAAAGTGACCGCGCCGGCGATGATCTGGTTCTTGGTGGTGGTGGAGATGAACGCGCCGAGGGCGAGCAATCCGCCGGCTTGCAGGATCAGGCCGAGATAGCCGATCAGCAGCGGCTTCCAGTCCGGCTGGCCGTAGGCGAACAGGAACCCCATGTTGAGCGCGCTGATGCCCAGCAGGCAGGCATACAGCAGCGTGGCGGCCAGCCACTTGCCTACGATGATCTCCATGTCGTGAATCGGCGAAGTCAACAGCAGTTCGAGCGTGCCGGAGCGCTTCTCCTCCGCAAACAGGCGCATGGAGATGAGCGGGAACAGAAACAGGCCGATCACGGAGACGTTCATCAGCAGCGGCCGGATGATCATCTCATTCACATCCATCGGCATGGACCGGCCCGACATCTGGGCCTGAAAACTCATCGAGACAAAGTAGCCCACGGCGTTCCAGAAGAAGAAGCCGAACAGGAAAGCGAACATGGTCATCAGCAGGTAAGCGATGGGGGAAGAAAAGTAGCTCTTCAATTCCTTGCGGCAGATGGTGATTATGTTATTCACGGCTTGTCTCCTTCGGCGGTCTGGCCGGCGCCGGTCAACTCCAGGAAGACCTCTTCCAGGCTGAGGGCCACAGCCCGCAATTCAGTCAGGTTCCAGCCCGACTCCACCACGGCGCGGGCCACGTCGCCGCGCACGTTGCAGCCGGGCAGCGATTCCACCTCATAGGAATGACGGGCATCGCGCGTCTCGCGCGGTACAACGCGGCTAACGCCGGGCACCTGCTCCAGGCGCCGCTGGATGGCGGCGCTTTCGGCGCCGGCGACCTCAACGGCCACCGCCTCCTGGCCGCGCAGGCGCGAGGTCAGGTTCTGCACCGAGTCCTTGGCCACCAGGCGTCCCTTGGAGATGATGACCACGTGATCGCAGGTCTGCTCCACTTCGGGCAGAATGTGCGTGGACAGGATAATGGTGTGCGCACCGGCGAGGGAGCGGATCAGATCGCGCGTCTCGTGGATCTGTTTCGGATCCAGCCCGGCGGTGGGCTCGTCGAGGATGAGCACATCGGGATTGTGGATGATGGCTTGCGCCAGGCCGACGCGCTGGCGGTAGCCCTTGGAGAGCTTGGAGATCAGCTTCTTGCTGACGTCGGTGACAGCGCATTTTTCCGAGGCCTCGCGGACGCGCTGCGCCAGATCCGCCTTGGGAATGCCCTTGAGCCGTCCGACAAAGCTGAGGTACTCCTCGACTTCCATCTCCGGGTAGACGGGCGGATTCTCGGGCAGGTAGCCGATGCGCCGCTTCACTTCCATGGGCGCGGCGAGCACATCGAAACCGGCGACCGAAGCCTTGCCGTCCGAGGGCGGCAGGAAGCAGGTGAGGATCCGCATGGTTGTGGTCTTGCCCGCGCCGTTGGGACCCAGGAAGCCGACAATCTGCCCTTTTTCCACTTCAAAACTGATGCCGTTGACCGCAACGGTACGGTCATACCGTTTGGTCAGTCCTTCGACCTTGATCATTTGTTCATCCTTAAGCCGGGGTGGCGGGACACGATTCCGTCCCAGGAGAAGAGACGGATCACGTCCGGATCAAGTGAGCCAACGATTATCAGGGTAGATAATGGCCCGCCGGGGTGTCAACGCCTCACCACTTGAGTCTACGCCGAAATCGGGGGATAGTGGCGCCCAGGGCTGAGGTTCCAGTGGGGATCGGCTCGGGCCCGGCGGCCGCGAACGGTTATTGCCGCGCGCGCCTTTGGCGCGTCCCGCACCAACTACCCGCGGTTGCCGGGGTGCTGTTCGGCGACAATTAGACTCGGCCAAAACGGCAATTACTTGCAGCCGGCTGTCACCAGTGAGAGGTGCCTACTGAGGCGCGCTGCAGTCAGCGCCGGGACTGAAATAGCTTGGGCTGGCATCATGCGGCAAATCCT
>JBBQLF010000657.1:0-2764 GCA_038327695.1 Bryobacterales bacterium | reverse complement strand
ATCATGCAGGTGATCGCCCACAAGCAAGGCATGGATCGCATCCGCATCTTCAACCGCGAAGGCCGGGTGATGTACTCCACCGACACCACCGAGCAAAGCACTGTGGAGCAGATCCAATCCGAGGTGTGCAGCGGTTGCCACCAGAAGGGCGTCGTCAAGTCCAGCCTCGATGTGAACGCCCGCGTGCGCTTCGCCAACTCGCCCAGCGGCTCGCGCACGCTCAGCATGGTCACACCGGTTTACAACGAGGCCGCCTGCTCCAATGCCGCTTGCCACGCGCATCCCGCCAGTCTCAAAGTACTGGGCGTGCTGGACGTCGCTCTCCGGCTCGACCCGGTGGAGGAACAGGCACAGGCCCTCACCAGGCAGGCCATCGCCGGCACAGCCATCGTCATCTCCATCGGCGCCGTCTTCGTCATCATCTTCACCCGCCTCTTCGTAGCCACGCCAATCCGCGAGCTCATCGAAGGGACAAAGGCGGTAAGCGCCATGGAACTCGACCGCCCCATCGAAATCCACCACGGCAGCCAGGAGTTTGACGAGCTGGTGGACTCCTTCAACCGCATGCGGGTGCAGCTCCAGACGGCACTGGCCGAGCTGAACGAATTGACGCAAAACCTGGAGACCAAGGTGGCTGATCGCACGTCCCAGCTCAAGGTGGCCCAACAGCGTCTGCTGCAAACGGACCGCCTGGCCTCGCTGGGGCAATTGGCCGCCAGCGTCGCGCATGAGATCAACAACCCGGTCTCCGGCGTGCTGAACCTCTCCATGCTGCTGCAACGGATCATGGGCGAAGGCGGCATCCCGCCCGGACGCGAAGCGGAGTTCCGCAAGTACCTCGGCCAGATCTCCAGCGAGACCGCGCGCGTGGGCCGAATTGTGTCTGACCTGCTCAGCTTTTCGCGCCGCTCGAAACCGCAGCGGGCGGCGGCGGATCTGAACAAGCTGATCGAAACCACGGTCGCACTGGTCGGCCACAAGCTCAAGATGATCGATGCCTCGGCTGTGCTCGATCTCCAGCCCGATCTCCCGAGTGTGGAATGCGATCCCTCTCAAATGCAGCAGGTCATGCTGAACCTGGTGCTCAATGCCGCCGAATCGATGCAATCCAAAGGCGGAGGCCAGGTCACCGTGCGCACGCGCTACAACGCACGGGCGGAGCATGTCGAGATCAGGATTGAGGATAACGGCGAAGGAATTTCAGCCGCGAATCTGGAGAAGATCTTCGATCCCTTCTTTACCACCAAGGCGGACGGCAAGGGAGTGGGCCTGGGGCTGGCGGTGCTCTACGGCATTGTCAAGGCGCATGACGGCGAGGTGGAGGTGCACAGCACACCGGGCGAAGGCTCCACCTTCCTGGTCACGCTCCCGCTGCACTCCAACCATCCGCCGGCCGCAATCCAGCCCACCGGTGCAGCCGTGTGAAGAGGCTCTATCTGATGCCGATCGGCCCTGTGCCCGAAGAGCTTCTCAGCGCCACGGAGAAGACGGTGGCCGAGTGGTTCCCGTTCGACCCCTGCCGCCTGCCGCCGCTGCCCATGCCCGCCGAGGCGTGGCAACCGGAGCGCGGCCAGTATGAGTCCGTCACTATCATGAAAGCGCTCGCCGCCGCCTGCCCGCCGGACGCCGCCCGGTTGCTGGGCGTCACCGCCGCCGACATCGCCATCCCGATGCTCAGCTTCCTCTTCGGCCAGGCGCAATTCAACGGCCCGGTGGCGCTGGTCTCGGTCAGCCGGTTGCGGCAGGACTTCTACGGCCTGCCGCCCGACGAGAGTCTGTTGCTGGAGCGGCTGGCCAAGGAAGTGCTCCACGAGCTCGGCCACACCTCAGGCCTGATCCACTGCTCCGATCCACTTTGCGCGATGAGCCTCTCCACACACGTGGGACTTGTTGACGCCAAGAACGCGTCGTTCTGTGCCGTCTGCGGGTCGCAACTCGTCCGGCGCATCACCTCCTCCAATGGGTAATACGAAATGAAGAATATCTGGCAGATTCTGGTTGTCGACGACGAAGAGGTCATGTGCGAATCCATGGCGGCATGGCTGCGGGAGGACGGCTACCGGGTGGATACAGCCGCGCGCGGCAGGCAAGCGGTCGACATGGCCGCACAGACCGACTACGCCATCTACTTCATCGACTTGAAGATGCCGGGCGGCATGGACGGCATCGAGACGCTCATGGAGATCCACCGCATCCACCCCGAAGCCTCAGTGGTCATCATCACCGCCTATGCCACCGTGGATACCGCCATTCAGGCCATGAAGGAAGGCGCCCAGGAGTACATCGTCAAGCCCTGCAACCCGCAGGAGATTTCCATGCTGGTCTCGCGCATCATCAAGGTGAAGAACCTCCAGCGCGAGAACGCCATCCTGCGCAAGAAGCTCACGCGCCAGTACAACTATCGCGACATCATCACCAAGAACGCGCGCATGCAGGACATCCTGCAACTGGCCCAGGACGTCGCCAGCCTGCGCAGCACTGTGCTGATCCGCGGCGAGAGCGGCACGGGCAAGGAACTCGTCGCCCGCGCCATCCACTTCTCCGGCGACCGCGCCAACAAGCCGTTTATCACCGTCAGCTGCGCCGCGCTGACGGAGACGCTGCTGGAAACCGAACTGTTCGGTTATGAGAAGGGCTCCTTCACCGGCGCCGGCGGCCAGACGAAGGGCAAGTTTGAGCAGGCCAGCGGCGGCACTATCTTTCTGGATGAGATCGGCGACATCTCGCCCAAGCTCCAGGCCGATCTGCTGCGCGTGCTGCAGGA
>JBBQLF010000656.1:0-2766 GCA_038327695.1 Bryobacterales bacterium | reverse complement strand
AGGCGCTGAACAGATACGGATGGTCCTCCACCGGATCGTTCGGCCCCATCGGCACAGCGTAGCCGTTATCCCAAGGCCGGTCCGACAAATCCAGCTTCCGCACCGCCGGGATGACCGTCTCCCGCAAGAGCGCCGAGTCCGTCTCATTCGACGCATCCCAGATCGCCACGCTGGGATGATTCCAGTGATCCCGCATCCACTCCGTGTACTGCGTGATCAGTTCGCCGGCCCGATAGGGTGGGAAGTTGGTCCGCCCGTTCCAGATGAAGAACTCATTCTGGATCAGCAGGCCCGCCTCGTCCGCGATGTCGAACCACATCTCCGGCACCGGCCCTATGCAGAACCGGAACGAATTCCAGTTCATCTTCTTCGGCCCGTCCACCAGCAGCTTCCGCACCCACGCCTCTTCCCAGGGATGCCGCTTGCACAGCGGATCTTCAAAGAACCGGTGCAGGGTGATGTTGGAGCCGCGCAGGAAATACAGCTTCCCATTCAGGTACGCCCGCTTGGTGGCCGTATCGAAGCGGAACTCGCGCATCCCGAACCGTGTCCGCACGGTGTCCCCGCCCAGCGCCGTCTCCATCCAATAGAGGTTCGGCTGCTCCGGCGTCCACAACTTCGCCGACCGCAACGGCACCTTCAACCGCACGCTCTTGCGCTCGCCCGGCTGCAAAACCACATTGATGCCGGCCGAGCCGCCCAGGTCCTTCTGCGTGTGCGACAACTGCGCCCGCACCACCGCAGTGCCGGGATTCCACAGCGCCGTCTCCACCTCCGCCGCCTCTTCGGCCAACCGCGGAGCCACCTGCACGCTCTCCACATACGGCAGCCCGGTGAGGATCAATTGCACGTTGTCATAGATCCCGGCCGTCCACTTGTTTTTCTCGTAATCCGTCCCCGCCGGCGCCCACACCGGCAGTGCCGCCGGATGCGCCCCGATCCGCACCACCAGTTCGTTCTGCCCATCCCATTTGAGGGCCGCGGTCACATCGAAGAAGCCCGCGCTGAAGCAGCCCAGGTGGTCTCCGATCTTCTGCCCGTTCAGCCAGACCGCGGTGCCGAACTGCGCCTTCGCAATCCGCAGCATCGCCAGCGGCTTCCGCTCCGGCACCCGGAAAGCCCGCCGGTACCAGAAGTAATTCCGCGCCTGATGCGGCACGCCCGCCGTCTCCACCAACACCGACGCCGGCAGCTTTTTGTCCCGCACCGCCGATTGCAGAAACTCCCGCCCATCGAACTTGTCCACATCCGCGAAGGCCGGCACAGCCAGGTTCGCCAGCCCCGGCACGGGCACAACCCGATCGTAGCTGGCAGGCACGTCCGCGGCCCCGATGCTATCGGCAATGCGCCATTCGCCGTTCAACGAAACGGTGACCCGTCCGGGCGCTCCCCACGCCCAGGCGGCGCAAAAGAGAATCGCAGCAAATCGTCTCATAATGCCCGCCATCGTATCATTAAGGTTTGACATACGACACTATCGTCCTCGGGGCCGGAGCCGCCGGTCTCTTCTGCGCCGCCCAGATCGCCCGGCAAGGCCGCCGCGTAGCCCTCATCGAACACACCGACGAACCCGGCCGCAAGATCCTCATCTCCGGCGGCGGCCGCTGCAACTTCACCAACCTGGTGGTTCGCCCGGACCACTTCCTCTCCGCCAACCCGCACTTCGCCAAGTCCGCGCTGGCGCGCTACACCCCGGCCGATTTCATCGCGCTGGTCCAGCAGCACCGCATCCGCTTCCACGAAAAGACCCTCGGCCAGCTGTTCTGCGACGAATCCGCCCGCCTCATCCTGGAAATGCTGCTCGCCGAATGCGCCGGCGCGGGCGTGGAACTCCTCACGAAAACCCAGGTCAGCGCCGTCGCCCGGGACACCCGGTTTACGCTGGAGACTGCCCGCGGCCCGATGGACGCCGCCACGCTGGTGGTCGCCACCGGCGGCCTGTCGATCCCGAAAATGGGCGCCACCAGCTTCGGCTACGACCTCGCCGCGCAGTTCGGCCTGAAGATCGAAACGCCCTACCCTGCCCTGGTGCCCCTCACCTTCAACCCCGACGACCGCCGCATGTGGTCGTCGCTCGCCGGCGTCTCCACCGACGTGATCGCCCAATTCGGCAAAAAACAATTCCGGGAGAATATGTTGTACACCCACAAGGGACTGTCCGGCCCTGCCATCCTCCAGATCTCTTCGTATTGGAAGCCGGGCGAGCCGCTCACGATCGATCTGCTGCCGCGCCGCGACTTCACCAACATCCTGCCGCACGAAGCCAAGAAGACGCTGGCCCGCCTGCTCACCAGCCGTCTGGCGGACGTCTGGCTGACCGCCGAAGGGTTCACGATGCCCATCCCGAGCGTGAAGAAGATGAGTGACCGTCTCCACCAATGGAGGTTCACGCCGGCAGGCACGGAAGGATTTGACAAGGCGGAAGTCACCGGCGGCGGCGTCTCCACCGGCGAACTCAGTTCCGCAACGATGGAGGCCCGGAACGCGCCACCTGGGCGGCTACAACTTTCAATGGGCCGGGGCGTCGGCAGCCGCAGCCGCGCAAGCCATTACGGCCGCGGCGTGAGCGGCCCCGCCGCCTGAGTCACCGCCTCCGTCGCGGCCAGGACCAGCAGCGGATGCCCGGACACCAAGGCCAACTGCAGGACGCCGCCCTTCCCGCTGATGATCGCCGTAACCCGCACGACGCCTTGGATCCGCGCCGCCCGCGCGTTGGCCGGGCAGGCCGGCTCCACCCGGAAGATCAGCCTCAGGACCGTCAACGCC
>JBBQLF010000655.1:0-2768 GCA_038327695.1 Bryobacterales bacterium | reverse complement strand
CGGCACCTCGACGTACGACGGGCTGTCGATTGCGTGGGCAGTCGTTGAACACCTACATCGTTCCGCCGAACGTGGACCGCGGACGTTGTTCGCCACTCATTATCAGGAGCTGACGCAACTCGACAAACACCTGCTGCGACTCCGCAACTTCTCCGTCGCCGTCAAGGAGTGGAACGACGAGATCGTATTTGTGCGCCGCGTCATCCCCGGGGCGGCCGATCGCAGCTACGGCATCCAGGTGGCGCGATTGGCGGGCCTTCCGCTCAGCGTGATCGATCGGGCAAAAACGATCCTCGCGAAACTGGAGAGCGACGACGCCACCGTTTCCCTGCCGGCGCCGCAGGCCAAACCAAAGAAGAAGATCACGGTCACACCGGCCGACGATTCGCAGCTTAGTTTGCTGTGAGTGGTTGCCAGCGGACCGACTACCGAGAGAAGTAGGCCTCGGCGCGTTTTACCGCTAGCAGGGGTCTGGGCGTCGAGAATGGTCCTGTTGACAGGCCCGATAGTAGGCCTAGATTCGAGTCCATGGAAATTCTCACGCTTTCGAAGGCAAAGCCTAGAATGGGTCGCCTCATCGACCGAGCGCTCCGCGGCGAGGCAGTAGTCATTCGCAAAGGTGACAGGATGGTGCAGTTGACCGAATTCGTCGTCCCTGAACCGATCCCAGAGCGACCGATTGGCTTTTTTCGCCGCCGGCCCTCCGGCTACGAGGTGGCGAATCATGCCGCCTCCAGTGTCGCTCCGGTTCGCTGATATGCACCAATGGGACGTCGTTCGGGTGCGAATCAATTCGAAGGACCGCGACGCGCATCCCGCCGTGGTCATTTCGTGTGAGGAGGATTGCCAGGATTCGGAGTTCCTGCGCGTGAACGTGCTTTATGGCTCGAAGAAACCGCCGGCTGCAAACACGCAGCCATGGCAGGTGTTGTTGAACGGTGCCGACGGCCTGGATTTTCGAACGGCGATCGACTGTGGTGTGTTTTACCTCGTCGAGAAAAACGCCTGCTCGCCTGCCATCGGCAGCGTCTGCTTGGAGCGGCGGCGGGCGATCGGCCGAAAGATGATCGAGATTCTTCGGCTGCCGCGCTGATCCAGTAGCCGCTGCGGGGGAGCGGATTTAATTCCAGGCAGCTGGCCCCGTTCCAAAATTGCACAAGACGACGACCGAAGTGCGGCGCAGCGGACGACTGTTTGCACAACAGCTCAACTTGAATCAACCGGAAAGGCCCCGCGGACTTTCGCGAAGAAATTCACCCCAAAAACGTATGAGCGGTTGCCGGGGTCTCGAGGCAAGCAGCGGTCGCTTGGGCGTGTAGCTGCGAAAGCCAAAGTCTGACGGCTCCCATGAAGTCACGCCGTAACAAACCGCGAAGCGCCGCCATCCGTCGAAGCATCATTGCAAGTGAAGTCAGTCCGCGGTGGCACGGACATTCCTGTCTGTGGCTTGGACTCTGGCCCGGTGCTCAAACCACCCAGGCAGGAAACACAGGCAGGAATGCCTGTGCCACCACGCCTGCCTTCTCTCATCTGACTTCACTTTCAATTACGCCCGTTCCCGCCAACCCGCGAACGCTGAGCGTTCGCTAGCGAGACGAAGCATATGGCCGGCGTCATCGTCGTCATCGCAGCGATATTTTTCCCGCAGTTCTTCAAGCTTAGGCACGCGATGCTGGCTGACCGTGCGCAACGACGACCTTTACAGCTTCCGCTAAGCCGACCTGGATTATGCACGCGCCTTCATCAAGGCCATACCCGGGGAGGACAAGATCGCCGGTTTCTATATGGGCGCGGACGGCTCCGTGTGGGGCCGCGACTTTCTTTCGAAGGAGGCAAGCACGCCTCGCCAGACCGTGATGCAAAAACAATGGCTCTCCTTCGCGCTGTGGGGCCGCCTCGCCTACGAGCCCGATCTTCCCGCCTCGACCTTCGACCGGATCACAGCCGCGCGATTCCGCAAAGATCCGCGGCGCCTGCGACCTCGCTCTTTTCGATAAGACCGGCGAGGAGCCGCAAAAAGCCTCGGCGTTACAACACCTCAACCAAGCTCTCGCACACTGGAAAAATTATTCCGCCGCCTACACGCGCCAATACCTCCAGCCCGTGCTCTACAACCGCGCGGGTTTGGTCGACATCCCAGCGCAAACCAAGGACGTCGCGGACGACATTACGATCGCCGAAAGCTGGCAGCGCGGCCAGATTGACCAAACCGCGATCGAACGCTCACCCACCGAGGCTGGTTTCGGAAAATAATCATCTCCACCGGCAGCGGCGGCGCATTCCGCCGCTTTAATCCCCTGCCGCCAAACGGGCCGAAACGAACTTCGGAGTGTCGGACCCCTCGAAAATGAAAACCCTCGCCCGCCGTCTCGCCGCCGGCCTCGTCCTCGGAGTCGCCAGCCTTCTCTCCGCCGCCGAACCCGCTCGCACCCTTTCGCTGATCACCGATCCCGCGCCCGGCCGCGCCACGCAACACGGCCTGACCCGGCTCACCGCAGCTCTGCAAGCCCGCGGCTGGCAGGTCGAACGCGTGTCTTCCTCCGCCGCCGCCACGCATCCGCGCCAGCTCCCCGCGCTACCTCATCGGCTCCGACCACGGCTGGCTCGGCGGTATCGGCTTCGGCAGTGCCGCGCTGTATCTGGAAAGTCGAGACACCTGGCTGGGCTGGAGCGAGGCCCAGCGCACCGCGCACCTGCCGCGCGTCATCAACATGACCCGGTTTCTCATCCGCCCCGCCGTGCGCTGCCCCAATCTCGCCTCGCACGTG
>JBBQLF010000654.1:0-2778 GCA_038327695.1 Bryobacterales bacterium | reverse complement strand
GACCGACGTGGACGCCGGCGTCGAGCATGGCCGCAATGGGGGCCGTGCCGCTGCCCAGTTTCATGTTGCTGGAGGGGCAGTGGGCGACGCCGATGTTGTGCGCCTTCAGGATGGCGATGTCGGCGGGCGAGGCCCAGACCGAGTGGGCAAAGAGGGTCCGGCCTGAGTTGAGGATGCCGAGGGATTCCAGGTAAGCGGTGGGGGTGGCGCCGTTGTGGTCCCTGGCGCAGTCGTCGTTTTCCTTCTTCGTCTCGGAGACGTGGATGAGGAGTGGGACGTTGTATTTGCCGGCCAGGGCGCGGGCGGCCAGCAAGGTTTCGGGGGAGTTGGTGTAGAGGGCGTGGGGGGCGACGGCGGGCGTGATCAGCGGGTCGTTGCGATATTTCCGGAGGAACGACTCGGCGCCGGCGAGGGCGGCCTCGGGCGTTTTGTAGTCCGGGACGGGAAAGCCGATGATGGTCTGGCCCAGGACTCCGCGCATGCCGGCCTTCTTCGTCTCCTCGGCGATGGCGCTTTCGAAGTAGTACATGTCGGTGAAGGTAGTGGTGCCGCCGAGCATCATCTCCAGCACCGCCAGGCGCGTGCCCGCCCGGACGAACTCCTCATCCACGTTCTTGCCCTCGGCCGGGAAGATGAACTTGGTGAGCCATTCCTGGAGGTCCAGATCATCGGCGATCCCGCGCAGAATCGACATAGGGGCGTGCGTGTGGGTGTTGATGAGGCCGGGGGTGAGGATGGCGTCAGGCCGGTCTATTCGGCGCTTGGGCTGATACTGCCGGTCGATTTCAGCGCGGGGCCCGACGGCGAGAATGCGTCCGGCGGCAATGGCCACGGCGCCGTTGCCGATCACTCGACGTTGGGCGTCCATGGTGACCACCTTGCCGGCGGAAACGATGAGATCGGCAGGGGCGGCAGCTAGAGCCGCGAGGAGGAGGGTGCTAGTCCAGGAAAGTCGCATCGAAGGCATGGGGTAGCAGGTCAGCAAGGCGGTATGTGGCCTTGTCACCGCGCAGGTTGAAGAGCAGGATTTCCAGGTCCCCGCAGAGATCCCAGAGGACTTGGCGGCAGGCGCCGCACGGCGGGGTGAGCTTGGGGGTGTCGACGACGACGGCACAGCGGACAAAGTGGCGGGCGCCGGCGGCCACGGCGGCGAAGATGGCCGTCCGCTCGGCGCACATGGTGAGGCCGTAGGAGGAGTTCTCGACGTTGCAGCCAGGCCAGATGCGGCCGTCTGCGGTCTCCAGGGCGGCGCCGACGAGGAAGTGGGAGAAGGGGGCGTGGGCGCGCTCCCGGGCGGCCAGGGCGGCCTGCTGTAAGGCTTCGTGCATAGGCTACGGCTCCAGTTCGGCGGCCAGGGCGGTCAGTAATTGGACGAGCGAACCAGCCGAGGCGCGGCCGGTTTCGAGCACCTCGGCGTGGCTGAGTTCCTTCTGCATGCCCGCAGCCATGTTGGTGACCGTGGAGATGCCGAGGACGCGCACGCCCATGTGGTTGGCGACGATGGTTTCCGGTACGGTGGACATGCCGGCCAGATCGGCGCCGATGGCGCGCAGGTAGCGGATCTCGGCGGGGGTCTCAAAACTAGGGCCGAGCAGGGCGGCGTAGACACCGTCATCGACGGGGATCTGGAGGCGGGCGGCGGCGCGCCGGGCGGTTTCGAGCAGGTGCGGGTCGTAGGCATGCGACATGTCGGGGAAGCGTGGCCCGAAGGTGTCGTCGTTGGGCCCGCACAGCGGGTTGGAGCCCTGGAGGTTGAGATGATCCGTGATGAGGACCAGAAGGCCGCGCCGGTAGTTCGGGTTGATGCCGCCGGCGGCGTTGGTGAGGATGAGCGTCTTCAGGCCGAGGCGGGCGAGAACCCGAATGCCGAAGGTGACCTGCTGGGGCGTCCAGCCTTCGTAGAGGTGGACCCGGCCGCTGACCACGGTGACGCGCGTGTTACCGCAGGTGCCGGCGATGAGGGTGCCGGCATGGCCCTGCACGCTGGGGACGGGCCAGCCGGGAATATCGCCGTACGGGATTTCGACCTTGTCTTCCAGTGCGGTGGCAAACGAGGCCTGGGCGCTGCCAAGTACGATGGCGGTGGAGGGCCAGCGTGGGAGGCGGCTTTCCAGGTAGGCGGCGGCTGCGCGGATCATAGCAGGACTCCGGCAATGCAGGCGGACATGAAATTGGCCAGCGTGCCGGCCATCATGGCCTTCATGCCCATGCGGGCCAAATCCGACTTGCGGGTAGGAGCGAGAGCCCCGATGCCGCCGATCTGGATGGCAATGGAAGAGAAGTTGGCGAAGCCGCAGAGCGCGAACGTGGTGATGACGAACGAGCGCGGATCGAGCGTGCCCTTCAACTCACCCAGACGCAGGAAAGCGATGAACTCATTGAGCACCATGCGCGTGCCGAGCATGTCACCGACGGCCGAGGCGTCTTTCCAACTGACGCCGAGCATCCAGGCGATGGGGGCAAAGACGATACCAAAGACCTTCTGCAGGGACTCCGGAATCCAGGGCACGAGCCCGTGGAGCCACGCCATGCCACCGTTGACCAGAGCGATGAGGGCGATGAAGGCGATCAACATGCCGCCGATGTTGAGCGCGAGCTGAAGACCGTCGCCGGCGCCGCGGGCCGCGGCGTCAATTACGTTTACACCTGGTTTTTCGATCTCCACCTTCACGTCGCCCATGGTCTCGGGCTGGCCGGTTTCCGGGACGATCATCTTGGCCAGCAACAGAGTGGCCGGGGCGGTCATGATCACGGCGGTGAGCAGATGGGTGATGTCTA
>JBBQLF010000653.1:0-2781 GCA_038327695.1 Bryobacterales bacterium | reverse complement strand
CACGTGCCGACCGGCGCTTAACGGTTTTGGGGATTTCACGTGCTCAAGCGTTTGGTTGAAACTGTCACCTCCATATCGCGCACCCACATGCCGACCGGCGCTTAACGGTTTTGGGGATTTCACGTGTTCAAGCGTTTGGTTGAAACTGTCACTTCCATGTCGCGCACCCACATGCTGAGCGGCGCACCCGGTCAATCCCCGGGCTTTGCTATAGTGTGTCCTGAATTGCAGATCCGCGGGAGGGCAGTGCGCGCATGAAACGAGCTTTGATCACCGGCATTACGGGACAGGATGGATCGTACCTGGCCGAATTGCTGCTCGAAAAGGGCTACCACGTGTCCGGCTTGATTCGCCGGGCATCGACGTTCAATACCGAAAGATTGGATGGCATCTACAGCGATCCGCACGTGGCCGATGCGCGGCTGGCCCTGCACTACGGAGACCTGACTGACGGCACGGGGCTGCGGCGCATTCTCGACGAGTGCCAGCCGGACGAGGTCTACAATCTGGGCGCGCAGTCCCATGTGAGGGTCTCCTTCGATCAATCCGAGTACACGGCCGATGTGGTGGCTACCGGAACCTTGCGCCTGCTGGAAGCCATGCGCGACCACATGAAGAACAACGGCCGCAGCGTCCGGTTCTATCAGGCTTGTTCTTCGGAGATGTTCGGCGCCACGCCTCCGCCGCAATCGGAGGCCACGCCCTTCCATCCCCGCAGTCCGTACGCGGCCGCCAAATTGGCCGCCTACTGGTACTGCGTCAACTACCGCGAATCGTATGGACTGTTCGTCGCCAATGGCATTCTGTTCAATCACGAATCGCCGCGCCGGGGTGAGACGTTCGTGACGCGGAAGATCACCAGGGCGCTGGCCCGCATCAAGCTGGGCCAGCAGAACAAGCTCTATCTGGGCAATCTGGATGCGTACCGGGACTGGGGCTTCGCCGGCGATTATGTCGAGGCGATGTGGCGCATGCTGCAACACGGCAGCGCCGATGATTTTGTGATCGCCACCGGGGAGTCGCACTCGGTGCGGGAGTTCCTGGATGCGGCCTGCGAGTACCTGGAGCTGGACTGGCACCAACATGTGGAGACGGACGCCCGCTACTTCCGGCCGGCCGAAGTAGACCACCTGCATGGGGACTTCTCCAAGGCCCGGCGGTTGTTGGGGTGGACCCCGAAGGTGACCTTCCGCGGCCTGGTGGAGATGATGGTCAACAGCGATCTGGAACTGGCCAGGCGGGAACGGACCCTGGTCAATGCAGGTCACCATGTGGCCAGCCGCAGTTCGTAGGCGTGGTCTGGCGGGAGCAGTATATGAACCAGAATTCGCGGATCTATGTGGCCGGCCACAATGGACTGGTTGGCGGGGCCATTGTCAGACGGCTCAGGCTGGCTGGCTACACGGACATCATCACGCGGAGCCGGGCTGAACTGGAGTTGCTCTCGCAGCCGGCCGTGGATGCTTTCTTTGCGGCCGAGCGGCCCGAGTATGTCTTCCTGGCCGCGGCCAAGGTGGGCGGCATTATCGCCAACAGCACCCAGCCCGCCGAGTTCATTTACGAGAACCTGGCTCTGCAGACCAACGTCATCCACTCGGCGTATCGCCATGGCGTCAACAAGCTCCTGTTCCTGGGTTCCTCCTGCATCTACCCCAAGCACGCGCCACAGCCGATCTCGGAGAGTGACCTGTTGAGCGGTCCGCTGGAGCCCACCAACGATGCCTACGCCGTGGCCAAGATCGCCGGACTCAAGCTGTGCCAGGCTTACACCGCGCAGTATGGGTTCAACTGCATCAGTCTCATGCCGACCAATCTCTACGGGCCCGGCGACAACTTTGATCTGCAGACCTCCCACGTCCTGCCCGCGCTCATCCGCAAGTTTCACGACGCCAAACTGAGCGGCGCCGAGGAGGTGGTGCTGTGGGGTTCCGGCACGCCGTACCGTGAATTCCTGCATGTGGACGACCTGGCCGACGCCTGCGTCTTCCTGATGCTGCGCTACGATTCACCGGAGATCATCAACGTGGGCAGCGGCGATGAAGTCACCATCGCTGAACTGGCCGCCATGGTGCGCCAGGTGACAGAATGCGGCGCCCGGATTCGCTTCGACACGGCCAAGCCGGACGGTACGCCGCGGAAACTGCTGAACAGCGAGAGGCTGGCCGCCCTCGGATGGCGGCGGTCCATCGCGTTGCGCGACGGCCTCCAACGGACGTACGAATGGTTTCTACAGCGGGCAGACCCCTTGACACCCTGACGCGGCTCGGCCATAGTTCCTAAGACGGAGGGTACGGTGATGCCCATGGTGACAGTACTGGAACCGGTGGCGCGAGAGCTGCAGCAGTTGGAAGAGGCGATGGTTCGCGCGTTGCGGCAGCGCCAGCCGGAGCAGTTGGCTTCCACGTTCTACGCGCCGGTGGCGCGCGTGCTGGCGCCGGGGCGCAAGCCGGTGGAGGGCGTGCCGGCGATTGTGGGGTTCTGGCAATCGCTGTATGGCGCGGGGCTGATCGACATCCGGCTGGAATCGCAACGCGTGGACGCCGAGCATGAACTCGCCTACGGCGCCGGCACGTTTGTCGCCACATTCGAGACCCAGCCCGGGATGCTGCGCAGCGATCACGGGAAATTCCTGACGGTCTACCGGCGGCAGGCGGACGGCAACTGGCGGGCGCTGGAGCAGAGCGTCTCATTCGACGTGGCGAATTCTGTTCCGTAACGGCGGGCTCACGTGTCCCACTGTGGGTTCGATATGATCAGATCCACAGGCGAGCACTTATGAGC
>JBBQLF010000652.1:0-2795 GCA_038327695.1 Bryobacterales bacterium | reverse complement strand
GTGCCGTCCTGCAAGGAATCTCGACAGACGCCGCGACAGCTTGGCTGTGTGCGTGGTCTCGCACGCCCAGACGATGCAGAGCCACCAGCCGAGGGCTCGGAGGGCGCGGCCGTTTTCGACATCTCTCTGCTTGTTGGGTTCCAGTTTTGGCACCCAGTACTCAGCGCGGCTCTTGGGGATGTGCGAGTCAATGCAACCAGGGTGCTGGTGCCAGAAACACCCTCTGACCTCGATGATCCGCTTCAGCCGGGGGAAGACAAGGTCTGGTTTGCCTGGGAGGTTCGCCACGTGCAGGCGGTAGCGATAGCCCATGGCGTGGACCAGACGCCTGACGGCCAGTTCAGGGACGGTGCCTTTGCTCCTGATCTGGCGCATGTTGGCCGATCTGCGCTCGGAAGAGAGTGTATCCATGGTCGAGTGGTCCAGAGCATCCACCAGGCGGGCGTGCTATGACTTCGAGCCTGGGGCCAGAATGGCCGCTGCCTGTGTGGGGAATTTCTTTGCGAGCCAACGAAGTACGTCGACCTGATCGCTGCCGGTGGCGCGCCGCACCTGAATCAGGAGCTTCTGCAGGGAGGGGCGATCCAGCGTTAAGTTGCGGGCGCCCTCATTGCAGACGGAGCAAAGGGCGCGCAGGTTGGTTGGCTGGTCATCGCCGCCCATGGACTTATCGATGATGTGGCCAATGTGAAGCCGGGTCTTGCGCGTGGGGTCGGCTGGATGAGGCTCGCCGGCGACCGCACCGCACATCTGGCAGGTGAATCCATTGCGGTCCAAAACGTAGGAGCGGGTTTCCTTGGATATGCCGCGGGCAAAGGCGGGCTGGGGTTTCGGCTGGTCCAAAAGATACTGGCCGGACTTCAAATCGCTGCGGTCATGGTTTGTCAGGATCTGGTAGCCCTCTTCGGTGCGAAGCTCCCGGATCCGCCTGGCCCACTCACTGGCGTTGCCCGATGCGTCCCTGAGTTCGTCCGGCTCCATGATGCGCCCGATGTTGGCCAGGAAATGCGCCCTGAGCCTGGCCCGGGCGCCGTTACCGCGTTTTGATGCCAATTTGAGACCGCCTAACCTGCGATTCTAACTAATCGCGAGGCACTGAGGCAGGATTTCAGACTCTCCGCCACGGCACGTGCAAACGGCGCGGGGAAGGCATTGCCCACTTGCCGGTAGGCCTGGGTTTTGGCGCCGGCGAATTGCCAATCGTCGGGGAAACCTTGAATGCGAGCGACCATTCTCACCGTCAAGCGGGGCATGCCGGCAAAGTCCGGAGGAGGGGGCGCATTGGCGATGCCTAACCCATCGACACCGAGAGCCGCCCATGCCTTCCGGGCGCGCGTTGGGCCCAGGTCAGGACCGCCGTGTTTGTGGGACCCTCCAACGATGGTGGGGGCGATCTCGTTGGCCTGTCTGGCCCAGGCACGGGCACCGTGCCAGCCATCGGCCGCCATCAAGTCATAGAGCGTTTCACCGACGGTCTTCGGCGGGTTGGCGGCAGGTGCGGGCCATACGAAGTGCTCCTTCAGATTCTTCCGGACAGCCACGAAGACCACTCTCGGGCGCAACTGCGGGACGCCGAAGTCCGAGGCGTTCATCAGTTTCCAGCCGGGCTCGTAGCCAAGCTTGGTGAGTTCCTTGCCCACATAGCCGCGGTAGTCTTCAAACACGGCATCCAGAATGCCCCTGACATTTTCAATCATCACGGCCCGGGGCCGAATCTCATCGACAAGCCGGATTGCCGCGGGAAAGAGGTTCCGCTCATCGTTGCCGCCGAGTTGCTTGCCGGCGACGGAGAAGGGCGGACACGGCAATCCGCCGGTGATGAGATCCACGCCCTTGAAGCCGGAGCCGTCGAACTCCAGGAGATCCCGTTGCATGACGTTCCAATGCGGCCGGTTCAGACGGAGAGTGGCACAAGCATGCTTGTCTATTTCCACCAAGCCCACGTGCTGGAATCCAGCCTGATCGTATCCGAGAGCTTGGCCGCCCCCGCCAGCGCAGAGTTCCAGTGTGCTGAGCGAGTTCATTTGGTTTCGGCTACCAGTGTAACCTGAGAGGCGCAACTCAAGTTGGATGCTCGTGGGGCCACCTCCCGGAATTCATATCGGATGGGTTGGGGGGCAGCCTGAGGCGAGTTTCTGATCGGGCGATGGCTGAGCGGCGGGGACTGCGGGTGGGAGCGACGGATGCGCAGTTCTGGCTGGTGAGTCCGGCGTGCCGCCGGGGCGGGATGGTGGAATTGCGGGCGTTGAGGAGATAGTGGATGGCGTTGTATTGCGCGGGGGCTGCCCGGCGGGTGGGTCCTCGTGCCGCTGCCGCCTTCGTGTAAGACTCAGGGCACCGCGCCGGCGTGCTGGTGGTCAGGCCAAGGGACTGGCCGGGCATCACGCAAGGCGCTGCTCCAAGGCCTCGATCCAACCGGATTGCCGTGCGGAGAGCTTGCCTTCCGCTTCCAGACGGCGGAGTATCCCGAGTGCCCGTTCGAGGGACTCGCGGGTACCGGCGCGGAACAATGACACGACTAAGTCCGTCTGGTAGCCGGCCCGCTCCGGCTCCTGGCGCACTAGCCGCTCTCGAATCTCCAGCGACTTCTGGTAGAACTGGCGGGCCTCCTCGGCCTCGCCCAGGCTGCCCAGCAGATCGCCCATCTTGTTGCAGGACACCGACAGATCCCGCAGGTAGTCTGCCCGCTCCGGCTCCTGGCGCACCAGCCGCTCGGCAATGTCCAGCGACTTCTGGTAGAACTGGCGGGCCTCTTCGCCCTCGCCTTGGCTGCCCATCAGATCGCCCATCTTGTT
>JBBQLF010000651.1:0-2801 GCA_038327695.1 Bryobacterales bacterium | reverse complement strand
GTCCATATGCGCCTCTACCCCCAGGATGAGCGGCACATTATCCCCCCGCCGCCCGGCGAAACCCGCCGGCTGCACGGTCAGCGCATCGCATCCGCCAATCACCGCCGAAAGCGACTCCGTCGTCGCCCGCAGCAGGTTCGTGTACGGATCGTAGATGCTCTTGTTCGAAAGCGCCGTCACGGCGTAGATCTTCACCGCCGCCGCCTGCCCGTAGGCGCCGGCCATCCGCGCAAACAGCATCCGCGCCGCCCGCAACTTGGCGATCTCAAAAAAGTAGTTCGAGCCCACCGCAAACTTAAGGCCGCTCACCATCTGGCCCGCCGCCATCCGGTCCGAAGCCGCCGCCAGCGCGTAGCCCAGCTCCTGCACCGCCGTCGCGCCCGCCTCGTGGAACATGGCGGCATCGATGACATCCGCCGCTACAGCCCCTTCCAGCGACTCCCACGCCGCAGTCTCCCGCCTCGGCGGCAGCACCGCCGGCAGATTCTCAGCCCGGTAGTAGGGCCTCACGGAGAGGCCCTCCTCGGTCTTCCACACCAGCCTCTTCTCGTAATCGGCGCCCTTCAGATCCGCAATGATTGTCTGTTCCCAGGTCTCGGTCGAAACCGGCGGGAACTCCTCTTTCAGATTGAGCGCCGCCGTACCCGGCGCCGGTCTCTCAGACATGCGGCTGGCCCTCCTGGACCACTTCAATCAGGTAGCTGAAGTCCTTCGGGTGAACAAAGAAAATCATGGTGCCGCGCGAACCCGGCCCCGGCTCCTGCGTCAGGTTGAAGCCCTTCTCTTTCATATAGGCATAGGCGTGCTGAATGTCCTTCACGCGAAATGCCAGGTGCGCGAAGCCGCCCCGTCCGCCGCTCTTCTCAATCTGCTTGGCGACAGGCGATTCCGGCGACAACGGCTCCAGCAACTGGATCAGATTCGGCCCGCCGCCAATCTGCAGCAGAACCTCCCGCACCATGTGCTTGCCGTGCACCTCTTCCCGGTGCAGCTCCGTGAACCCCAGCGCCTTGTATTTGTCCACTTGCGCGTCGAGTTCGCCCTGCTTCACCGCAATCGCCACATGGTCCACAAACTCAAATCCGGCTCCGATCAGTTCGTTCACCATGGCGTTACTCAAACTCCACCAGCACCGCGCCCGCCTTCACACTATCGCCCGGATTCACAAGGATCTTCAGAATCTTGCCGGACGTCGGCGCCGTGATATTGGTCTCCATCTTCATCGCTTCCAGCACCAGAATCGTGTCGCCCGTCTGGATCGACTGCCCCTCCTGCGCCGTCAGCTTCGCCACAATCCCCGAAATCGGGCTGCGGCATACCTTGTCTTCATTCGCCACGCCATCGTCCACCGGCGCTGCCGCCACTGGCGATGCCGAGACCCGCACTGCCGAAGGCTGCATCAGATAGCCCACCGGCGGCAGTTGCACCTGCTCCGGCTCCGAGGCTTCCACTTCCACCTCGTACACCTTTGTATCAATCGTAATTTTCAATTTCACGGTAGATTCCTCGTTACCTGACCCTGTTGTGGTGATGTGGCACGTTCAATCTGTGCGACGCCTGGATATTGACCCGGCCCTGCTGTGCCCATGCCGTCGAGCTCAACAGCCGCACGGTACGAATGTGCGCCCGCTTGCCCAGATACGCAGCCACCGCCGCCGAAAGCGCCAGCAGAATCTCATCCGGGATCTCCTCGGGCTCCGCCGCCGCTGCCGCTGCCGCCACGGCTCGCTCCGGCGCCGGACCGCCCTCCAGCTCCACCAGCTTGTCCGTCAACGCCGCCAGGTGCGCCCGCAGCGCCTCCATCTCCTCGCGCAAGCTCTTCAATGTGACTTCGCTCATCGCATAGTCTCCTTCCGCGCCCCGCCTACAGCGGCATCAGGCCGTGCTTCTTGCCCGGCCGCAGTTCACGCTTCGTGTGCAGGTATTCCAGAGCCTGCGCGATGATCTTGCGCGTTTCCGACGGCACTATGACGTCGTCCACCAGCCGGCGGCCGGCGGCCACATAGGGATTCGAAAACGCTTCCCGATACTGGTCGATCATCTCGCCGCGCTTGGCCTTCTTGTCTTCGGCCTCGCTGATCTCCTTGCGGAACACGATCTCGGCCGCGCCTTCGGCCCCCATCACCGCAATCTCCGCCGTCGGCCAGGCAAACGTCTTGTCCGCGCCCAGATCCTTGCAGCACATCGCCAGGTATGCCCCGCCGTATGCCTTCCGCAGGATCACCGTCACCTTCGGTACCGTCGCGGCTGAATACGCAAACAGCATCTTCGCGCCGTGGCGAATGATCCCGCCGTACTCCTGCTCCAAACCCGGCAGGAAGCCCGGCACGTCCACCAGCGTCACCAGCGGCACGTTGAACGCGTTGCAAAACCGGATGAACCTGGCGGCCTTGGACGAGGCGTTGATGTCCAACACGCCCGCCTGATACGCCGGCTGGTTCGCGATGATGCCCACGCTCCGCCCGCAGATCCTCGCAAACCCAATTACGATGTTCGGCGCGTGACCCGCCTGCACTTCCAAAAAATCGCCGCTGTCGATGATCCGCAGGATCACGTCCCGCACGTCGTACGCCTTCTTGCCGTCCACCGGCACGATGTCGTTCAACGCCGGATCCGGATTGCAGTTATAGTCGCCTTGAAGCTCCGGTGGATCTTCCAGATTGTTCGAAGGCAGAAAGCTCAGCAGCTTCTGGCAAATCAGGATCGCTTCCTTGTCGTCTTCGGCGATGAAGTGAATCACGCCCGATTTCGTCATGTGCGCGTCCGGCCCGCCCAGTTCATCGGCGGTCACGGTCTCGCCC
>JBBQLF010000650.1:0-2805 GCA_038327695.1 Bryobacterales bacterium | reverse complement strand
TCCAAACAGCGTCATCAGGAAGACAAACAGCGTGGCTCCAGCCGGTCTGCGCACCAGTCTGGGCGCTACCTCCAGGAGGCTGAGCAGGAACAGCGCGTGATAGAGGAAGTTGCCGGCCACGATAGAGTCCTTCAGCGTGAGCACCGGCACGGCCAGCTTGAGCCAGGCCATGGGCAGCAGCGCCGCGTAGTAGTGCGAAAGCAGATACTGCTGATTGCTGGGGTGGGGTAAGGGATAAGAGCCGCCCAACGTCATGGAGATCAACTCCGCCAGCCGGCCGTAGTCATCAGCCTGCGCCAGCACCACCGCGCCCGGCAGCCATTCCGCCAGATAGGGCAGGCGCGGCACTGTGAGCAACACCATCATGGCGGCGGCGCACAGGACGGCGGTGCGCGAAATCGGAAACGGCGCCCGGCGCACCTTGAGTCCGCGCAGAATCCACCAGGCCATAGCCGTAGCAGCCGGCAGAATCGGAACCAGCGCCCACACCGGCAGGCGCAGCGCGTTCAGCACCGTCAGGCTCAGCAGGTTGGCGGAGAGCAGCGCCGCTAGAAATCGGGCCAATGGCAAGCGACTCGTATGTTACCATCCGGGTTTCCTGAATGAATACGCAGAAGGGCTGGATTCTCGGCGCTGGGATCACCGGGCTAGCGGCAAGTTATGCCTCCGGTGTGACCGCCTTGGAGGCGGAAGCCCTACCCGGCGGTATCTGCCGCTCGTTCCAGCTCGCTTCGCCGGCGGGCGGCTACCGGTTTGAGATTGGCGGCGGCCATTGGGTTTTTGGCGGCGATGCCGTCCTGAACCGGTTCCTGTCGGGCTTTGACACCTGGCGCGGTTACCAGCGCCGCTCGGCGGTCTACTTCCCGGAGAGCGGCCTCCGGGTCCCCTACCCCTTGCAGGATCACCTCTTCGCCCTCGGCCCCCGGCTGGCCGAAAGATGCCTCGCCGAGATTCGCCTGGATCGCCACGATTCGCCCCGCACGCTGGCTGACTGGCTGGAGTGGCAGTTCGGCCCTACGCTGAACAATCTCTTCTTCGCTCCGTTCCACGAACTCTACACCGCGGGCCTGTGGACTGAAATCGCCCCGCAGGACTCCTACAAAACACCCATCGATCTGGCGCGCATTGAGCGCGGCGCGCTGGGCAGCGTGGCCCAGTCTGCCGGCTACAACGAATCGTTCCTTTACCCCGCCTCCGGTCTCGCCGCCTTCGCCGATGAACTGGCCGCCCGCGGGTCCATCGAAACTGGCGCGCGGGTGGTCAGCATCGACACCCGGAGGCGCAGTCTGGAACTCCTGGACGGACGCACGCTGCCCTATGAGTGGCTGCTTTCGACACTGCCCCTGGATTTGATGCTCTACCTGACCGGCGTCCGGATCGATGACGCGCCTGGCCCGGCCACCGCCGTGCTGGTGGCCAATCTCGGTGGGCTCCGCGGCCCCCATTGCCCGGATGAGCATTGGATCTACGTGCCGCGCAGCCGCAGCGGATTCCATCGCATTGGCTTCTATTCCAACGTCGATGCCGGCTTCCTGCCGGCCGGCGCGGACGGCCGCGTGAGCCTCTATGTCGAGCGCGGCTTCCGCCAGGGCCAACGGCCCTCGGAGGCCGGCACTGCGGCCTACATCCGCCAGGTGGCGGACGAACTGCGCGAGTGGGGCTTCCTCTCCAGCGTGGAGGTCTGCGGCGTCAACTGGGTGGAGACAGCCTATACCTGGACCATGCCCGGCTCCCGCTGGCGCGAAACGGCCATCGCCCGCTTGCACGAATTGGGCATCCACATGACGGGCCGTTACGGCAAGTGGCGGTTTCAGGGCATCGCGGACTCGCTGCGCGACGGTCTGCTGGCGGGCGGCTTACTCAGAAACCCCGGTGGGCGCTAGTGGCATACCCCTGCGTCACCGTCATGCCCGTCTACAACGAAGCGGCGTGCGTGGAACGCGTCTGCCTGGAATGGCTCGAACAGATGCGCGCCATTGGCGGCCTGTTGCTGGTGGTCAATGACGGCTCCTACGACGAAACAACCCACATCCTCAGCCGGCTGACGGCCCGTCACGGCGAGCTGATCGTTGTGCACCAGGTCAACGGCGGACACGGCGCCGCCATTATGAACGGCTATCGCCGCGCCTTGGAATTCGATCCCGGCTGGCTCTTCCAGGTCGATTCCGACGGCGAGATGCCAGCCTCCCTGTTCCCCGTGATTTGGGCGCAGCGCGCACAGGCCGCGTTCCTCATGGGCCGCCGCACCGGCAGACAATTGGACCCGCTGCGGCTCCATTTGAGCAATTTGCACCGCTCCCTCGTGGGCCAGGTTTTCGGCCTGGACGTGCCGGACCCCAACATCCCGTTCCGCCTCATGCGCGCCACCGAATTCCGCCCGCTACTGGGCGCCTTACCGGACGGTCTGTTCGCACCCAACGTGTTCCTCACTCTGCTGGCGGCCCGGGCCGGCATTCGGGCCGACGGCCCGGAGGTACCCCTGGCGCCCAGGGGCGGCGGCGTGCCCTCCATTCGCGGTTGGCGCACCATGCTGGTGGCTTGGCGGTGCCTGCGCGAGATGATCCATTTCCGGCGGTGCCACTGGTAGATTCGCGGCCGGGCTCCTGGGGGTTGTCATGAAGAAGCATCTGCTCTGGCTGGTGCCGCTGATCGTGGGCGGCGCTTTGCGTTTCCGCGGCATCACCTTCGGCTGGCCGCTCACCTCAAACCTCTACATCCGGCCGGACGAGAGTCTGGTCATCGTCTCCGGTGTCATCGGTGCACCCAGCACCTATGCCTATCCCGCTTTCTTTCTGGAGATCGCCG
>JBBQLF010000649.1:0-2807 GCA_038327695.1 Bryobacterales bacterium | reverse complement strand
CTGAAAGCGGTGACCTTGAACGCGGCGGAGATCTGGGGCGTGGCGGATCAGTATGGATCGATTGAGAAGGGCAAGTGGGCGGACCTGATTGTAACGGACGGCGACCCGCTGGAGGTGAAAACTTCCGTGCGGATGATGTTCGTGAAGGGAGCGGCGGTGGATCTGGAGTCCAAGCACACGCGGTTGTACAAAAAGTACCTGGCGCGGCCGTAGGTTGGCTACTGGAGATCTTCGCGGCGGACGGCGATCCAGGACCGGACCGCGAATACGGCCATCAGCAGCAGAATGATCCAGCGGAAGTTCCCCTCCAGGGTGAACCAGGCGGCCACTCCGAGCAGGAAGTAGACGGCCATGGCATAGGGCAGACGTTTGCGCAGGGGTGTCATCGGGGGAGGTTGTAGGTGAACATCAGTTGCAGGCGAATCTCCGCGCCCCGGAACTCGGGGGGCAACGGTGGAAATGGGTTGGAGGCGCTGATGCCGGCCACTGCGGCGCGGTCCAGCGCCTCTGCGCCGGAAGGATTGGCGATCACCAGTTTCGGCACGCGTCCGGACTTGTCAATGGAGAACTGAATCGATACGCGGCCCTGCCGGCCCAGGCGCGCGCTTTCCGGGAATACGGCCTGCCAGTTCCGTTTGACCGAAGCCAGCACCTGCACCAGGTAGGGGCGGAAGTCGATGCCCTGCGGGTCGCTGAGCAACTCCAGGCTGCTGGTTGTCTTCTGGGGGGATGCGGATTGCAGGATGCCTTCGCTGATGCCGCCGGAGCCGCCAGCGCCGGAATCGCTGACGACCACACCCCGCCCGACTCCGCCGCGAGCGGCAGCCCGAAGCGCATCATCGACGCTCACCTTCGGCGGCGCGATGGTGGTCTGTCCCGGTCCGCGGGTGGCGGTGCCGCTCGGGAGACGCTCAAACGGGGAGGGCTTGGGCGTGTCCGGGGGCGGCGGGAAGTTGGGTAACTTGGGTGCGTTGGTCGCATCGGGGACGGTTGACTGGGCCATCTCGATCTTCGGGGTTTCGATGACGGGCGTGGGGCGCGGTGCCGGGGGCGGCTGGAACGGTTTGCCAGCCGGCGCCATCGGCGCTTGCCGGATCTCCGGCTTCGGCATCAGGGACGCCAGATCGACCTCGGCGGCGGGCTTGCCCAGTTGCGGTTCTTTCTGCGTAACCTTGAACGGCGGCACATCGGGCGGAACGGCCAGCGGCGTGGCCCGGCGGAAGTCGAGCACCACCCGGGGCGCGTTGTCGTAGCGGCCGACGCCGGAAGGCGCGTTGAGCGCAAATGCGAGCAGTGCCAAATGATAGGCCACCGCGCCAACGGCTCTGATCCGGTAGCGCGACTTGGCCTCTGGCTCCGCGAGGTCGAGCAGGAACCTGGGCTCCTCCTGATCGGCGTGCCAATAGCGCTGAAATCCGTCGAGCATGAATGGATGGTCAACCTCTACAGCTTGATAGACGTGGCAGCCAGGGCGGAGGCTACGACCTTGCCGTGTTCTTCCATCCCGTTCTGGATGATACTGGCCAGTTGCAAGGCCCTGGCAGCCGCGACGCCGTCCACAATAGGCAGGCTGCGAGTGGCAATGCAATCGAGGAACGAAGTGAACTGGCGCTTGAGAGGTTCTTCTTTTTGAACAACTTGGGGCATGAACTGGACGCTACGGTTGTCGTCGACACCGATGGCGACGCACTCCTGTTTGGCGTAATCCACCGACACATACTGGCGAGGCTGGAAGAAACGGAGCTTGCGGACGCGCTCCGTGGAGACGCGCGAGGCTGTGAGATTGGCGATGCAACCGCCGGAAAAGGCGAGGCGCACGTTGGCGATGTCAGCAGTGGGGGAAAGTACGGGGATACCGGCGGCGCGGACTTCTTCCGGCATGCGGCCGGTGATGGCGAGCAGGATGTCGAGGTCGTGGATCATGAGGTCGGAGACGACGTCCACATCGAGGCTGCGGGGGGTAAAGATGCTGAGCCGGTGGATTTCGAAAAACAGCGGCATCGTGACCAGCTTCAGGGCCGCCTGCACGGCCGGGTTGAAGCGTTCCAGATGGCCGCATTGGAGGATGCGGCCGTGCTGGCGGGCGGCGGTGTTCATCTGGTCCGCTTCAGCATTGGTGGCGGCGATGGGCTTCTCCACCAGCACGTCCAGCCCGGCGTCCAGAAGGCCACAGGCGACGCTACAGTGGGCCACTGTGGGCACGGCGACCACGGCAGCCTGCGCATGCCCGGCCAGCTCTTCGAGGCTCTCATAGGCCCTGCAGCCGAATTCCTGGGCGGCGGCTTGCGCCTTGGCGGTGTCAAGATCGAACACTCCAGCCAGTTCGGCGCGGCCGGATTCGCGAATCACGCGCAGGTGGTTTCTACCGAACACGCCGGCGCCGGCTACGGCTACTCGAACCTTCGCTTCACTCATACTTCCTCCGGCGGGTAGCCGACGATGGCGATCTTGTGTTGTTGGGCCAGCTCCAGCATTTCCTCCCGATCCAGCAGCAAGGTGCGGCCGGATTCGCGAATCACACGCAGGTGGTTTCTGCCGAACATGCCGGCGCCGGCTACGGCTACCCGGACTTTAGCTTCACTCATACTTCCTCCGGCGGGTAGCCGACGATGGCGATCTGGTGTTGTTGGGCCAGTTCGAGCATTTCCTCCGGATCCAGCAGCAAGGTGCGGCCGGCGTCTATGGCGAGGGCGGTGGCGCCGGTTTCCGCCATGGTTCGAATGGTGCCGGGGCCGGCGACGGGCACGTCGAAGAGGAGGTGCTTGCGGCGATTGGAGACCTTCACCAGGCGTAGTGCGCGTCCGTTG
>JBBQLF010000648.1:0-2823 GCA_038327695.1 Bryobacterales bacterium | reverse complement strand
GCCTACTTCTCGATGGAGTATGGCCTGCTGGAGTCGCTCACCATCTACTCAGGCGGCCTAGGCATCCTCTCCGGCGATCACATGAAGGGCGCCAGCGACGCCAAGCTCAATCTCACTGGCATCGGCCTGCTCTACCAGAAGGGCTATTTTCAGCAGTACCTGAACCCCGATGGCTGGCAGACGGAGCGCTATCCGGTCAACGATTTCTACACCTGGCCGGTCCAGCCGGCCCTGGACGCACAAGGCGCGGAAATCATCGTGGAACTCAGATTCCCCGCCGGGCCTTGCTTTGTGAAGGTGTGGCGCCTGAAGGTTGGCCGCGTCGACATGCTCCTGCTCGACACCAACATCCCGCAAAACACCAACCCGGACTACCGCGACGTCACCGACCAACTCTACGGCGGCAACACTGTCACGCGCATCCGCCAGGAACTTGTGCTGGGCGTCGGCGGCCTCCGCGCATTGAAGGCGCTGGGCCTGGAGCCCACAGTCTTTCACATGAACGAGGGGCACTCCGCGTTTCTTGCCCTGGAACGGATCCGCCTGCTCATGCAGGAGCATCGCCTCAACTTCGAAGAGGCGCTGGAAGCCGCGCGCTGCAACAACGTCTTCACCACCCACACGCCGGTACCGGCGGGCATCGACATGTTCGATCCGGGCCTGGTCTATGAGTACCTGCACCACTACTGTGAAACGCACGGCATCTCATTTGAACGCTTTCTCTCCCTGGGCCAGGGCGGCACGCTGGAGCAGGGTGACCGCTTCTCCATGGCTGTTCTGGCTCTGAAGACGTCTGCTTACCGCAACGGCGTCAGCCGCCTCCACGCCGAAGTCTCCCAGGCGATGTTTGACCGGCTCTGGCCGGATCTGCCGGTGTACGAGGTGCCCATTACGCCCATCACCAACGGCGTGCACCTGCCCACCTGGCTCAATGGCGATCTCGCCCAGTTGTACGACAGCTATCTGGCCCCGGAATGGCGCCTGCGCTATCCGCAGGAGGGCGTCTGGGAGCAGATTCCCGATATCCCCGACGACGAACTCTGGGAGATTCGCCGCCGCCGCAAGCGCCGCCTCATCAATTTCGTCCGGGAACGCCTGGCCCACCGCGCGTTGGAGCGCCGCGCTCCTCCTCCGGAGATGCGCCGTCTGGCCGAAATGCTGGACCCCGAAGTGTTCACCATCGGTTTCTCCCGGCGCTTCGCCACCTACAAGCGCGCCACCCTGATCTTCCACGACAAGGAGCGACTCAAGAAGCTCCTCAATAACCCGCTCATGCCGGTGCAGATCCTCATCGCCGGCAAGGCTCACCCGAAGGACGACCCCGGCAAGCAGTTGATCCGCGAGATCGTCCAACTCTCGCGCGAGCCTGATTTCGCCAAGCATATCGTCTTTATTGAGGACTACGACATCGAAGTGGGCCGGGAACTCGTCCACGGTGTCGATCTCTGGCTCAACACCCCGCGCCGCGGCGAAGAGGCCTGCGGCACCAGCGGCATGAAGGCGGCGCTGAACGGCACGCTCAACCTCTCGATTCTGGATGGCTGGTTCGACGAGGCCTATGAGGTCTCCGGCGGCTGGGCCATCGGCGACCGCGAGGACTACGTGCCGGAAATGGATGCCATCCACGCCTCCGCCATCTACTCGCTGCTCGAAACCGAGATCCTCCCGCTCTACTACAAGGGCAGGGAAGAGGGCGTGCCGCGCGCCTGGATCAGCCGCGTGAAGCAGTCCCTGATGTTCATGAGTCCCATGTTCAACTGCCAGCGCATGATCCACGACTACACCACGCGGCTGTACGAACCTGCCCATCTGGGCAACATGGGCGTCCGCCAGGACAACTACCAGCCGGCGCGGGAAAAGACCCGCTGGTTTGCCCAGGTTCAAAGCAAATGGGACGCGGTTCGCATCACCGATGCGGCCGAGCCGGGTGGCGCCCACATTCTCACCGGTACCCCGATTGAACTTCGCGCCGCCGTGGAACTCAACGGCCTCACCCCTCAGGACGTGCGTGTGGAAGCCGTCGTCGGACGGGTGAGCCCGGAGGGCACGCTCCGCGAGACCTCCGTCGTGACTCTCCCGTATCTGGACTTGTGGGCTGGCGTGCACCAGTTCGGGCGGGATTTCATCCCCCATCAGACCGGCCGGCTCGGCTACACGCTCCGCGTGGCGCCCAACCATTGTGACGACCCCCTGACCCGTCCGTGCCTGTCTCCAGTACGCTGGACTCGCCCCTGATGAAGGAAAGGGCTGGATTCCCGGCTCGTTCCGTGCTAACAATGATGGTGTGCCGGTGCGGAACCGGCCGGAGCCAGCCGCTAGATGCTGCCCGGTCTGAACTGTGCCGCACCCGCCAAACTCCTTCCCCAAGCCATCGTTGAGGAACTCGGACTCACACTCCCCGTCAACAGGAGCGCCCGCGGTCTGGCAATCGGCTCAGAACTCGGATCCCACGTAAGGAGTGGATTCCCCTATATGGACGGCGACCGGAAATACGGCCAGCGTGGCTACATGGACAGTGATCGGCCCAGCGGCGGATCAGGCAACCGGGGTGATGATCGCCCGCGTGAACGCGGCCCCCGCCCACCTTTGGATATCACCGGTCCGCGCCTGCCGCGGATGGTGGAAAACGTCACGGCCTCGCGCTGTTACAACTGCGCCACGCCCTTGCCGCCCGGCATGGATTTCGCCGGAGCCTGCCCCAAGTGCCATGTGGAGTTGCACTGCTGCAAACAGTGCTCCTACTTTGAGCCGGCCACGCGCTTTCAGTGCCTGAAGCCGATTCCCGTGCGCATCGCCTACAAGGACAAGCAGAACGAGTGCACT
>JBBQLF010000647.1:0-2824 GCA_038327695.1 Bryobacterales bacterium | reverse complement strand
CTGGTGCAATCGGGCGGCATGGTGGTGAAGAACGTGGCCGGCCTGGACGTGCAGAAGCCACTGATCGGCAGCATGGGCACGCTGGGAGTCCTGACCAGCGTCAATTTCAAACTGGCGCCGCTGCCGCCGGCGACGCGAACCTTCGTGCTGGGCTTTGCCAAGACCAGCGAGGTCTGCGCGGCCCGGGACGCGGTGCTGCGCGGCGTGCTGCAACCGGCGGCATTGGACGTGTTAAACGCAGCCGCGGCGGCGGCCTTCGGCTGGGGCGGCGGCGAGTGCCTGGTGCTGCGGGTGGGCGGCAGCGAGACTCTGCTGGCCCGGTACGGGCAGGAGTTGCCGGGGGCGCAAGTGCTGGATGGCGAGATGGAGATGGGCTTCTGGCGGACGATGGACGAGTTCACCGGGGCTCACGAGTTCGTAGTGCGCGTGGGTCATCCCATGTCGGCGCTGGAGGCCGTCCTGGAGTCGGCCAGCGGCCCGGCGCTGGCGCGGGCCGGCAACGGAGTGACATGGCTGACTTTTGCCACTCGCGCGGCGCTGGACGAATGGCTGGCAAAGACCGCGGAACGGGGCTGGTCGCGCATCGTGGAATCGGCGGCGGCGGAAAAGGCGACGCTGGAGCAGTGGCCCAACCCGGGAGAGGATCTCTCATTGATGCTCCAGTTCAAACAACTGATGGACCCTCGGAATCTGCTCAACGCGGGGAGGTTGTATGGCCGTCTCTGAACCGGTCCTGCCGGTCTTTCCGCCCGTGCTGGAGGGCCGCCACGCGGAGGCGCCGCGCGCCGTGGATCTCGACAAGTGCGTCCACTGCGGCCTGTGCCTGAACAACTGCCCCACCTACCGGGAACTCGGCCTGGAGATGGATTCGCCGCGCGGCCGCATCTATCAGATGGTCCAGGTGGCGACGGGCCAGATGGAGATGACGCCGACGTATCTGGAGCACCTGGATCTCTGCCTGGCCTGCCGGGGGTGCGAGAGCGCCTGCCCGTCCGGCGTGCCCTACGGCAGCCTGATTGAGGCGGCAAGGGCCGAGATCGAGGCGGTGCAGCAGAAGAACCGGGCCTGGTACGCCAGCGCCTTCCGGCGATTTATCTTCGGCGGCCTGCTGGTGACGCCGTGGATGCTGAAGACCGCCGGCGGGCTGCTGTACCTTTATCAGGCGAGCGGCATCCAGAGCCTGGTGCGGCGCAGCGGCGTGTTGAAGCACTTCGGCAAGTTGGGGCGGATTGAGCATCTGACCCCGCGGGCGGAGACGCCGTTCTTCTTCAACAAGGTGGGCAAGACGTATCCGGCCACCGGCGAGCGGCGCTACCGGGTCGCGTTTCTGGCCGGGTGCCTGGCCAACGTCACCTCGGCCCGGCTCAACGAGGCCACGGTCCGCGTGCTGCAGGCCAACGGCTGTGAGGTGGTCCTCCCTAAAGACCAGACCTGCTGCGGCGCGCTGCACGTCCATTCCGGCTTGAAGGACGAAGCGCGTGCGCTGGCCCGCGTCAACATCGACGCCTGCCTGGGGGCGGGTTGCGACGCCGTGATCACCAATGCCGCCGGGTGCGGCTCCACGTTGAAGGAGTACGACGACCTGCTGGAGCACGACGCGCAGTACGCCGAAAAGGCGCGCCGCTTCGTGGGCCTGATGAAGGACGTGACGGAGTTTCTGGCGTCGATCGAGATGGTGGTGCCTCGGCCCATGGCGGTTACGGCCACCTATCAGGACTCCTGCCATCTGGCGCACGGGCAGAAGATCCGCGGCGCGCCGCGGCAGATTCTGGCAGCCATCCCGGGCCTGACGTTCCGGGAGTTGCCGCAGGCGGACCTGTGCTGCGGCAGCGCGGGGATCTACAACATCGTGCATGACGAGATGGCCGACTCGATCCTGCAAAAGAAGATGGCGCTGGTCAACGGCACGGGCGCCGAGGTGGTCACAACGGCCAACGTAGGCTGCGCCATCCAATTGCAGGCGGGCGTCAGCCGCTACGGAAAGCAACAACGCGTGATGCACGTGGTGGAGTTGCTGGACGAAGCCTATCGCGCGGGCAAGGCGTGAGGCTTGGGACGTGGCATGAGAAAGCCGCGGCAAGCGCTTCCTGGTGGTGATTCCGGGACGAGTCCGTAGGGCCCGTTAGATGATGACCATTCCAACCGCTTGGTGGCGCGCGTCATCAAGCGGGCGTGTCGAGCTGGCGAGGTGATTTCCCGGGACGAGCGGTTAGAAGGCCTTTTGCGTTTCGGCCGGTAACAGGCGGTGGGTGATCACGGGCGTGCAACGCTGGGCCTGCTCCTTGCAGCCTACTGTTCGGATAGCAGGCCGGGGATAGCGACGGGGCCTCCGGAGCAGGTCATGCGAGTGGATTGGTTGATGCTGCCGTCCTTGCCGGCGCAATGGAAGGTGACGTCCACGCCGCGCGGGCCGGCGGCGGCGAGGAGTTCCTTGACGGCATCCACCGGGGTGGGAGCAGAGACGGCGCCGGTGCGAAGCAGGAGCGCCATTTGGCGGGGGTGGGCGACGGGCGGGATGCAATCGATGCGGGAGACGGACGGAAGGTCGCGAGAAGGCCTTTCTTTTGCGTGAGATGTGGGTTAGTTCGGCTGCTGGGGCGTAGTGCCCCGGGTCGGCGGGGGCCGGTCCGGGCAGCCGGCTTCTGGATTGGGGCAGTGCCTTTCTTTTGTGTGAGATGTGGGTTCGTTCGGCTGCTGGGGCGTAGTGCCTCGGGGTCGAGGGGTTTGGTCCGGGCAGCCGGCTTCTGGATTGGGGCAGTGCCTTTCTTTTGTGTGAGATGTGGGATCGTTCGGCTACTGGCGCGTAGTGCCCTGGAGCGGGACG
>JBBQLF010000646.1:0-2845 GCA_038327695.1 Bryobacterales bacterium | reverse complement strand
CCAGTACCGCAAGGTGACCACCGCCATCTCGATGGAACTCGACCACCCGCCAGCCTCCTTCGCCGCTCAGATCCCGGATGGCGTGCCCGTGGCCACGTCCACCGGCTTCGGCGGGCTCCACTCCGTCCACTGCGCCTTCCGTTCCGGCGTGCGGGCTTTTCAGACTGCCGTGTTGCTCGAAATTGCCGCCCTCCAGTCTGGCGCGGGGCTGACGCCTGCCCTCCAGTGCGGGGAGTTCACCTGGTGGTACTTCTCCAACTACTCCGGCTTGAACCTCAACGGCGGTATGGGCTACTACGACTCCGAAACCATGGCGGCCGCCGTCACCGCCCTGGGCCGGCCACTGCATGTCTTCCAGGTTCCCGATGACGACCCGGCCCCCCATGAGGCCGACGCCGCCTTTCTGCGAAGCCGCCTCCGGGACCACGTCGCCAGCATCATCTCCCAGGTGAAGGCCGTCTATCCCGGCGCCGAGTTTGAGGTACTCTTCCCATACGACGTCAACCAGATGACCCCCGCTGGCGTCCACGGCCTCGGCGGCCGCCTCAACCGCTTCGTCAACCTCCCCACGGAATGGGAGTCCAAAACGACAGCAAGCTTCGACACCTTCCGCATTGAGGCGCTGGATCATGGGGCCTGGTCCCGCAATCTGGACCTCGCCCGCGCCAGCCTGCGGTTTCCCTTTGACCTGGGCTGGCCCAAGGGATCCGTCAGAGCCATGATCCCCGTCTTTCGCGGCGGCTATCCCTGGGGCCGCGAAGTCGACTACGCCAAGGAGCTCGGCATGGATAGCGTCAACCTCTGGGCCTTCGATCACATTTGCCTCTATGGTTGCCCGGTGGGTGAGCGGGGTACGGGCTGGGCCCAGTTCCAGGGCTGAGCCCGGATGGCAAATCGCCTGGGACTGCGCTGAAAAGGCACCTAGACTGGTCTAAACGAAGGCATTGACTGTTACCATGCGCCTAGACGGAAATTAAACCATGCGGTGCCAGCGGTGCGGAAGATCCATCACGCCCCTTCGCCAGCTCACGGACCTGGACTTTTGCAGTGAACGATGCAGGCGAAAGGGCCCCCGCGCGTCCGCATCCGCTCTCCACGACCTGGAGTATGAAAAGGGACAAGCTCCGGCCCGAGACCGGAGGCGAAACGCCAAAGCGTCCTTGGCGGCTCTGGCGGGCGTGACTGCCGGCCTGCTGATCTCACTGCTGCTCAACGGAGTCCAGGCCCCACTGCGCGTTCACGCCAGCTTCGATGGCCAGAGGACGGACTTCGCCGTCGCTCAGCCGGCCCGGTTGCGCCTGTGGACCCCTACCCTGGCCGCCCGGGACTACTCACTGGAGTTCCGGGGCACCGTCGTAAGAAAGGCGCTAGGCTGGGCGTTTCGCGCCCAGGATGCCCGCAACTACTACGCCACCAAGATTGTCATCCTACGGCCGGGCGAGATCTCCGGCGCTCACATCGTCCACTACGGTGTGCAGGCCGGACGCCAGTTTGCTCGCGCCCAGATGCCCATCCCAATGGCCCTTCACAGCAACCGCCCGTACCGCATCCAGGTTGACGTCGACGAAGCCTCATTTTCCACTCGGATTGACGGCGTCGTCGTGGATCGCTGGACCGATCACCGGATCCCATCGGGCGGTGTCGGCTTCTTCTCCGACGGGGGCGAATTTGCCCGTATCGAGTGGGCGGACTTCCGGGAACACAAGCCCTGGCTGGCCCCGGCTTTACGATTTATGTGCGGAGAGGCCCGTGTTTCGCTAAACTGTCCCCCATGACCACCCGCCCTGCCGCGGTTCGACAGGTCGCCGTACTGGGAGCCGGCACCATGGGCGCGCGCATCGCCGCCCACTGCGCCAACGCCGGCATCCCTGCGCTCCTGCTCGACCTCAAAACGCCCAATGCCAGCGATCTTCCGCCCAACGCCTTCTACACCCCCTCGGCGGCCGCGCTCGTTACGCCCGGCAACTTCGACGACCACCTGGCCCAGATCGCCGGCGCCGATTGGATCATCGAGGCCATCACCGAGAACCTGGCCATCAAGCGCGATCTGTGGGCCCGCGCCCTCCAACACGCCAAGCCCTCCGCCATCCTCTCCACCAACACGTCGGGCATCCCGCTCCACGCCATCACCGCCGGCTGGCCGGAAGGCGCCGCCGCCCGGTTCCTGGGCACTCACTTCTTCAATCCGCCGCGGTATCTCTATCTCCTGGAACTGATCCCCGGCCCGCGCACGGCGCCTGACTTGCTCGCCCGCTTCGCCGCTTTTGCTGACCAGGTGCTCGGCAAAGGTGTGGTGCTCTGCAAGGACACGCCGAACTTCATCGCCAACCGCATCGGCTCCTTCTTTGGCGCCTCCGTCTACCAGTACATGCGCGAGTTGGAACTGACGGTGGAAGAGGTGGATCTGCTCACCGGCCCGCTCATCGGCCTGCCCAAGACCGCATCGTTCCGCCTTCTGGATCTCGTCGGCCTGGACGTCTGGCGCCACGTGTCGCAGAACCTCTACGACCTTGTTCCGGACGACCCTTGGCGCGACCGCTTCCTGCCGCCCCAGTTCCTCACAGAGATGATCGCTCGCGGCTGGCTGGGTGATAAGACGGGCGGCGGGTTCTATCAGCGGAGAGGCCCGGACAAGGAGATTTTCTGCCTCGATTGGCAGACGCTGGAGTATCACCCGGCCGCCAAGCCGCGCCTGCCGGAAGTGGAGGCAGCCAAGCTCATTGAGGATTTGCCCACCCGCCTGCGCACACTGGTGGCCGGCAATGGCAAAGCGGCCCACTTCCTCGGCTGGCTCTTCCGCGACACCTATGAATACGCACACGAGCGCCTGCCGGAGATCGCCCAC
>JBBQLF010000645.1:0-2854 GCA_038327695.1 Bryobacterales bacterium | reverse complement strand
GGCGAGATCACTGCCATGCGGGCCTCCGGCATCCCGGCGCGCCGGGTCACGCTGCCCGTGACTGTGTTCGCGCTCCTGGCCGTCACCCTCACCGGCTACTGCTCGCTCCATCTCACGCCGTGGTGCAATGCGGAGCTCATCCGCGTGGTCAACCAGATGGGCGCGGCGCAATTGACGGCTGAGATCCAGCCCCGCGTGTTTGAGGAGTCGTTCCCGAACACAGTTCTCTACGTGGGGGACGTGCTGCCCGGCCAGCCGGTGCGTTGGCGGAACGTCTTCATGGCGGACCTGACGCCGCCGGCCCAGCGCAAGTCCGCCGCCCCCGGTGAGCAGAGCGACGCGCCGCGCGTGACCATCGCCTCAGAGGCGATTGTGACAGCCGATTCATCCCGCAACCGGCTGCAACTCTCGCTCCTGCGTGGATCCACCTACGCCACCGCGCCGGATCCGGCCGAGTACCAGAAGATCGCCTTCCCCGTGGGCGAGCAGATCCTGGAGGCACGCCAGCGCGGCGAGGTGAAAGCCAAGAACTACACGGCCACGCCCACCCTCCAACTCATGGGAGAGACGCGGAAGTCGCTGGAGGCGCGCATCGAGTTCCACCAACGGCTCGCGCTGCCGCTGGCGTGCCTGCTGCTGGCGCTGACCGGTATTCCCCTGGGCGTGTCCTCGCGCAAGGGCGGCAAATCGGCCGCGTTCGTCATCACGGTAGTCTTCGCGTTCCTCTACTACATGGCGCTCATCTCGCTCATCAGCCTGGCCCGCGAAGGCAAGCTTTCGGCCGAGGCCGCCGTGTGGGCGCCGAACGGCCTGTTCGCGCTGGCTGCCGCCATCATGCTCATCCGCCTGGAACGGCCGGGCGACAAGGACTATCTGGCCGGTCCGCGGACCTTCCTGCGCGAGCGCTGGGCCGGCTTGCGCCGGCTGTTTTCCGGGGACCAGGGGCCCATCGCCGGCGGGCTGAGCGGGTTCTCCAAGACTCGCTTCTTCCTGCTGCCCCAGGTCATCGACACCTACGTGGTGACCAGCTTCCTGTTCTACTTTGGAATGCTGCTCTTCTCGCTGGTCCTGTTGACTGAGATCTTCAACTTCTTTGAGCTGTTGGGCGATGTCTTCAAGAGCGGAATACCGATCGGCGACCTGCTCCGTTATCTGTTCTTCCTGGCGCCCAAGCTGATCTACGACGCGGCCCCGGTTAGTGTGCTGGTGGCCGTGCTGGTGGCCTTCGGCGTCATGACCAAGAACAACGAGATCACCGCGATGAAGGCCTGCGGGGTGAGCCTTTACCGTCTGGCGCTGCCGGTGCTGGTCGCCAGCCTGGTGCTCAGCGGTGCGCTGTTCGCGTTTGACCATTATGTGGTGACAGGCGCCAATCTGATCCAGGACGCGTTGCGCAACAGGATCAAGGGCAAGCCGGTCCAGACGTATTTGAACCCCGGCCGGCAATGGATTTTCGGCCGGGGTTCCAGGATCTTCTACTACAAGTACCTGAACGATGCCGAGGGTGTATTAGGCGGCGTGAGCGTCTACGAGTTGGACCAGAAGTCGTTCCGTCTGCACCGCCACATCTCGGCCGAGCGGGCACGATGGGAGCCGGCGCTGAAGACATGGATCTTCCAGAACGGCTGGGTCCGCGACGTGCGGCAGAAGGACGACGTATTCCGCGCCTTCGCCGGCGAGACGGCGACCTTTGCGGAATTGGACGAGTCCCCGGCGTGGTTCACCAAAGAGGTGAAGACGTACAAGCAGATGAACTACCTGCAACTGCGCGACTACATCGTGGAGTTGCAGCAATCCGGCTTCAATACGCTGCCGCTGCAGGTGCAGTATCACAAGAAATTCAGTGTGCCGCTGTTCGCGCTGGTGATGGCCCTGCTGAGCATACCTTTCGCTTTTCTCGCCGGCAACCGCGGGGCCATGGCCGGAGTGGGCGTGAGCCTGGGCGTGGCCATCGCGTATTTCTCCCTGAACTACCTGTTTGAGCAGTTGGGCAACGTGGCACAACTGCCGCCGGAGATCGCTGCGTGGAGCCCGGATGCGCTGTTCGCCCTGGTCGGGATCTACCTGATGACCCGCATGCGCACCTGAGCCTCACTGCGCCGCGGCCAGCGTCTTCACCGTCTCCCACACGAAGCGCACATACCGGTACAGTTCCTTCTCCAGCAGCCGCTCCTGGTCGCTGTGCCAGCCGAAGCCTCTCTGCATGTCCTCGGCATCCACCAGAGGCCCGATGCCGTAACTCGGCACGCCCTTCGCCCGCAGGAACGCCATATCCGTGGCCCCGGTCACCATATAAGGAATCGTGATCAGCTCCGGATACACCCGCTTCTGCATCGCCTCAATCGCGCGAAACGCCTCCGTTGTCAATGGCGAAGGCAGCCCCTTGGGCCGGTACATGGGCCCTGGCTCAATCACGATCGACGGATCGGCGATCACGCGCCGCAGCTCGCGGACGAACGCGGCATCGTCCTCGTCCGGCAGTGCCCGGATATCGATCGTCGCCTTCGCCGTGGACGGAATCACATTCACGCGGTAGCCGCCCTCGATGATGTTGGGCGAAACCGACGTGCGCAGCATCGAGTTGTGCGCCGGCTCGTTCACTCGCAGATACTCCTGGATCGCCGCCGTCCTGGCCGGATCCAGCAACCCGTTGTACCGGGCCCGCTCCTCCGGCGTGCTGATGGTGCCCAGCCGCTCGAAGTACGTCCGCGTCGTGTCGTTCAGCCGCATCGGCGGCTGCCAGTCCGCCAACCGCCCCACCGCCTTCGACAACCGGCCGATCGCATTGTCCGCCAGCGGAATGGACCCGTGCCCCGCCGTCCCCTTCACGCTCAGCACCACCGGCACCGGCACC
>JBBQLF010000644.1:0-2866 GCA_038327695.1 Bryobacterales bacterium | reverse complement strand
GAGAGCGGCAAATATTCCACAAACTCATGCCACTTGGTGTACTGATCGATGACCGGCAAAAGGTGGCTCTTGTGCTCCAACCGGTCCACTTTGTTGAAGACCGCAATGGTGGGCGTGCCGGCTCTCTTCACCAGCTCCAGCGCCTTCTCATCGGACTCGGTCGGCTGGCTGGCTGCGTCGATCAGGAACAAGAGTAGATCCCGGCCGTTTAGCGCCTCCGAGATCGATTGCATCATGCGCCGGTTGATCAGCGAGTCCGCTGCGTGGATGCCCGGCGTATCGACGAAGATGATCTGCGCCTCCGGCGTCGTCCACACGCCCTGCACCGTCGTTCGTGTCGTCTGCGGCTTATCGGCCACGATGGCCAGCTTGGTGCCGAGAAACGCATTCAGAAGCGTGGATTTGCCGGCGTTGGGACGCCCGAGTATCGACACGAATCCGGAAACATGCTTCGCCTTGCTTCTGCTTCTACCTTTGCTCAAGGGGTCTCCGATTCCGGCTCGGCGGCCGGTGCCACACTGATTCTCACTCGGTCCACGCGAAAGTCGTCCGCCGCCAGAATATCAAGACGGAGCCCCTCACGCTCAATGGACTCCCCCACCAGCGGAACTGCGCCATACCATTCGCACGCCAGTCCGCCCACCGTGGTGGACTCGATGTGATCCTGGGGCCGGAAACCGAAATGCTCTTCCAGGTGGTCGAGGTCGAAAGCGCCGGAGACGAGGATGGCGCCGTCGGCCGCACGCTCCACGTCGTCATTGGGTTCGTGCTCATCGCGAATCTCGCCGAAAACCTCTTCCACCAGGTCTTCCATGGTGGCGAGTCCGGCCACCCGGCCATACTCGTTCACCACATAGACGATGTGAATGCCACAATCCTGCATCTCGCGCAGCAAATCGGGCACCGGCTTCGACTCCGGTACCGGCTTCAAATCGCGCAGCAGCCCTTCAATGGTCTGGGTCCGTCGCTGCGCGTCGTCCAACTCGTAGAGGTCCCGCACGTGAATGAATCCGCGAAGGTGGTCCAGCGTATCCTCAAAAACGGGGATGCGTGAGAACTGCTGTTCCTTCGCCAGGCGCCGCAGGTCTTCCAGCGTCTTGTCGATCTCGATGGCCACGATCTCCCTCCGTGGCGTCATTACCTCATGCACCCGTTTGTCGCCAAATGCCACCACGTTCTGGATCAGACGGGAGTCTTCCTTCTCGATGATGCCCTCTTCTTCACCGGCCGTAATCAGCGCCTCGATCTCGTCACCAGGTTCGGACTTCTCCCCCGGCGGTCCGGGGGTGCCAAGCTCGAAAATCGAATGCAGGAAACTGAGCAGCAAGGTCAGCGGCTTGAACAGCAGGGCCAGGAATTGAAGAAGCGGAACCAACGGCGCCAGCCACGAGCCCGAAGTGCGCCGGTACAGGATTTGGGGCAATACATAGCTGGCAGCCAGCATCACGCCCCAAGCCAGCAGAAAACCTTCCAGCCAGCTCTGCCAACCGGCGCCGGGCGCCGCGGACAAGCCGATGAAGGCGGCCCCAGTCAGGACCAGGAGCGTGTGCTTGATCAACGAAAAGACGAAGGCACCCTGCTCGGTTTCGTAGCCCAGCCGTTCCTCCAGCGTCTGCTTGAAGAACTCAAGCGCCTTGAAGTCGCGGGTCAACAACCGCAGAGACTCCAGGTAAAGCAGTTGAACGAAGCTGACCAGGCACAGCGCGCTGAAAAAAAGCAAGGCAAGGAAGAAGGCCATCTACCTCGTCCTTTCAATGAGGCCCGTGGGTAGGCCGAGCGCCTTTCGCCAGCGGGTCTCCAGGCGGCGCATCCGGCCCCCATCCCCCTCGTGGTCATGGCCAAGCAGGTGGAGCACGCCATGCAGCATCAGGATTCGGATTTCAGTTTGCGCGTCGTGGCCCAAGCTGGTTGCCTGGGCCTGGGCCCGCTGGACGGAGATGGCCATGTCGCCCAGACCGCCATCCGGCGAGGGGGCAGGGAAGGAGAGCACGTCGGCCGGGTAGTCCGCCCGGCGGAATTCGCGGTTCAATTGCTGGAGATGGGCGTCGGAGGAGATCAGGCAGCAGAACCCTCTACCCTCAGCGACTTCGTCCCGCAGGCGCAGGGCGAACTCCTGCAATTGCCGCCGCCCGAGGCCGCGGACCGGCGTTTCAAAGAGGACTAGCGGATCTGGGCTCATGCGCCGTTTGTGGGAGTGGCAGGCCGCGGTGGCTCCGGTGGCTGGTTCTCGCTCAGCTTCAGCGTCAACTGCCGGCCGATGCCAATCTTCTCATTGTACTTGTCATACGCTCTGACAATTCTCTGTACCAGGGGATTTCGTACCACGTCCCGTTCGTCAAAATGCACAAAGCCGATGCCGGTTACCTCGCTGAGTATCTCGGCCGCTTCGCTCAGACCGCTCCGGCGGCCTGCCGGCAGGTCCACCTGGGTGAGATCGCCGGTAATGACCATCTTGGAGTTGAAACCCTGCCGCGTGATGAACATCTTCATCTGCTCGGCCGTGGTGTTCTGCGCCTCGTCGAGGATAATGAAGCTGTCATTCAGCGTTCGCCCGCGCATAAAGGCTAGCGGGGCGATCTCGATGACGTTTCGCTCCAGATACTTCTCCACCTTCTCTGTGTCAATCATGTCGAACAGAGCGTCGTACAGCGGCCGGAGATAAGGATCGATCTTCTCCTGCAGCGTGCCCGGTAGAAAGCCAAGCCGTTCGCCCGCCTCCACCGCCGGCCGCGTCAGGATGATTCGCGCCACCTGCTTATTCAGCAGCGCCGAAACAGCCATCGCCACAGCCAGATACGTCTTCCCCGTGCCTGCCGGGCCAATGCCGAATACCAGATCCAGCCGCTCAATCGTATCCAGATAGGCC
>JBBQLF010000643.1:0-2868 GCA_038327695.1 Bryobacterales bacterium | reverse complement strand
CGCACCCAGTTCGGCGTTTGCCGCCACCAAGTTCCAACTGCTGCGCAGATCATCTTCTGGGTGACAACCGTTTTTGCTGCAACCAGTTGCGGCTACACGTAGATGGCGGATTCTGACGGTCGCAACTGCCGGATTTAGGATCATGGGTTCGTGGATCTCCGCCCGGAACTCGCCGCCGCCGTCGAGGCCGCGAAACTCGAGGTGATCGCCGCGGGCCGCTACCTCGGACGGCGGCAGTATCACGTGGCGCTCGCCGGCAACATGAGCGCGCGGGTTTCGGAAGATCTTCTGGTCTGCACACGCCACGGCGCGGACAAAGAAGCCCTCGGACCCCGGGACCTTGTCCTCTGCGATCTCGCAGGAAGGAACCTGGACGGCGAGGGCGGAGCCACCTCTGAACTCAACATGCACCGGGAAGCCTGCCGGCTGCGGCCCGATGTGCGTATGGTCATCCACTCCCACCCCCCGGCGGCGACGGCGTTTGCCGCCACCAGCACCCCGCTCGATCAATTGCAGCTGCCCGAGATGCTCGTATCTGCTCGGCCCCGTCTGTCTCGTACCCTATGCCACGCCCGGCAGCGAACAGCCGGCCCGGAATCTGGCGCCGTTCCTGCCCCGCCACGACGCCTTCCTGCTCGAAAACCACGGGGCGCTGACGCTCGGGCGCTCTCCCCGCCAGGCGGTCCTGCGCTTGCGTCTGCTCCAGAAGCTGAGGTTCTTCCTCGCGCTGGCGCCGGTGCCTAGCGTGGTCCCCGTCTCGAATTTGAACCAGTTCCAGCCGGCGCCCGTTCTTGTGTTGGCACCACGCGACCGGCAGGCGCGGCCGCCACGGCCGATGCCGGGGCCGCCAGTGCCAGCACCGGTCCCGTCAATACTTGCCGGATCCGAATTACCAGCGCGTCCAGTTCCTGCCCATGTCCTCAGCCGGCTACGGGCGGCTCACATACTGAAAGAACATCGCCGGCTTGGCCACCGGCGCGGCGCGCTCAGCCACCTGGGCCAATTGGGTCTGGCTGAGTGGCGTGAACTCGCGCGCCAATTGGATGTTCTCCTCCAGTTGCGCCACCGTATCGCAGCCGATGATGACCGTGCTGACCGGGTGCGACAGCGTATAGTAGAGAGCTTCGCGCATGGTCAGCGTGCCGGGCGCCGGGGCCAGAACCGCGCCTTCCCAGGATCTCTTCTGCTGCTCCAGCGGGGGCGGCGTCCAGGAGGAGAGCAGCCGGCTGCGGCCCGGAATCTTCATGCCGATAATGCCCATCTGCTGCTCCACGGCCAGCGGCAGCAAAGCCTTCGCAAAACTGTAGTTGTAATTGTCGGCGGCATTCAGCGCCAGCAGGATGGTGTCGAAGCGGAAACGGCGCATCGCTTCCATGAGAGCATCGGGGCGGAAGTGGCCAGTCAGGCCGAGGTGACGCACCATCTTCTGCTCCCTGGCCTGGATGAGGGCCTCCATGGCGCCGCCCTTGGCGAAGACGGCGTCCACGTCCTCCATCAGCCCGATGTCATGCAATTGCCAGCTATCGAGGTGGTCTGTGTTGAGAAGCTGCAGCGACTTTTCGAGCATGCGCAGAGAGCCGTCGCGGCTCCGTTCCTTGGTCTTGCTGTTGAGAAAAGCCAGTCCGCGCCGGCGCTTCATCACCTGGCCGGTGTAGCGCTCGCTCCAGCGCTCGGGTTCGCCGTAAATGGAGGAGGTGTCGATGTAGTTGACGCCCAGGTCCAAGGCGCGCTCGACGATGCCCACAGCACGTTCTTCATTGTTGCCGCGTTGAAGGGCCGCCTGGCCGCCGAGGCTGAAAAGAGCGACAGGGAAACCGGTCCGGCCGAGGTTGCGAGTGGGCATGGAAGCGGCCGTGGCGGGGTTGAAGGGTTGGGCCATGGCGCCGGTGGCGGGAGCCGGCGCCGCGGCCGCTGGGGCCACGGCCGCGGCCGTAGCGGCGGCGCTCAGCTGTAGGAACGCCCGGCGGCCGCTGCCGCCTGGATTATGGTTGGACATAGCAGACTCCTTGAGATCGGCACTGCAAGAAAGGCCGGAACAAGACTCGCGCTGCATTCGGCGGCCGGTGGATGAGGCTGCCGGACGAACACCGCTCAGAAGACGGCCCCCGCGAAACCAGCGTACGCCGGTTGGTGCTGAGGCCGCAAGGCGGCGAGCGGTCCACCGGCCGCCATTCCTGGATCCATCGTGAGTATCCGCCGGTGGGCGCTGGGTCCAGGCGCGGCTCCCTCAGGCCAGGCGCTGGAATTCGGCTTCGTGGGCGGCGCAGATGACGGACCAATCGAACTCACTGGCGGCGCGCTGCAGGCCGGCGGCGGCGAGGCGGCGGGCCAGCGGCGCGTTGTTGCGGAGTTCGGTGATGCAGGCGGTGAGCTGGCCGAGCGAGTCCTCGTCGAACAGAAGACCGTTGACGCCGTCTTCGATGACGCTGGGAATGCCGCCGGTGCGGGCGGCGATGGCGGGTAAACCGGCGGCGTTTGCCTCGCAGAGAACACGGCCCATGGTCTCGACGTCGCGCAGGCCGGTGCCGGGATCGATGTGCTCGCGGCTGGCGAGGAGGAACTGATCGGCGGCCCAGTAGTACTCGTGCAGGCGCTGATGCGGCACGGCGCCGGTGAAGGTAACTGACGAAGCCACGCCGAGCGAGTGGGCCAGGCGCTGGGCGGAGGCGGACTCGCGCCCGTCGCCGATGACCACCAGGTGGGCGTCGGGCATGGCGGGGCGCAGCGCGGCCAGGGCGTGCAAGAGCAGGTCGAGACCCTTCTTGGGCACCAGGCGGCAGGCGGTCATCAGCAGAAAGCCGGCCGGTGGCAGGCCGAGCCGGGCGCGGAGGGATGGCCTGTTTGCGCCGCAGGGCCGGAAGCGGGCCG
>JBBQLF010000642.1:0-2881 GCA_038327695.1 Bryobacterales bacterium | reverse complement strand
TCGACATTGTGCTGCCGCTCGGCATCAGCTTCCACACGCTCCAGAGCATCTCCTACCTCGTCGATGTCTACCGTGGCAAGCAACTGGCCATTCGGAACCCCATTGACTATGCGCTCTTCATCAGCTTCTTCCCGCAACTCGTGGCCGGCCCCATCGTGCGGGCGCGAGTCTTTTTCCGGGATCTTTACCACTGGCGCGCGCCGGATTCCGATCAGATCGCCCACGGGCTCTTCCTCCTCGTCCTGGGCCTGGTGAAGAAGATGGCCTTCGCTGACCAGTTCGCCCAGGTGGTGGACGCCTACTTCCGGGATGTCTCCGCCGGCGCCGGCCTGCTGACGGCGTGGAGCGCCATGTTCGCCTTCAGCCTGCAAATCTACTTCGACTTCTCCGGCTACACCGACATGGCCATCGGCATGGCCTCACTCTTCGGCTTCCACTTCCCCGTCAACTTCCGCCGGCCCTACCTGTCCACCAGCGTCACGGAGTTCTGGCGGCGCTGGCACATCTCGCTGTCCACCTGGTTACGAGACTATCTGTACATCCCCTTGGGTGGAAACCGCCACGGCCGCTGGCGCACCTACCTGAACCTGCTGATCACCATGCTGCTGGGCGGCCTGTGGCACGGCGCCAGTTGGAATTTTGTGATCTGGGGCGGCCTGCATGGTTTCATGCTGAGTGTGGAGCGGCTGATGCGCGGCACCCGCCGGTTCGAACCGGTGCGCGGCTGGCGCTACTGGCCCCAGGTGGTCCTCACCTTCCTGCTGGTGACCCTCGCCCGCATCTTCTTCCGCTCGGCCAACCTGCCGGAGAGCCTGCGCGTCCTCGGCCAGATGTTCAGCCTGACGCCCGGCAACTGGCTCCTCCAGCCCTGGCACCTCTATCTGGTGGCGCTATCGCTGGCGGGCGCACTCCTGGAGGAGCGTTATCAGGCCACGGAGAAACTAATGCGCGCCCCGGCCTGGGTCTACGGTACGGCGATGTTCGCCCTCTTCGTCTGCCTGGAGGTCTTCGGCGTCGTCGATGCCTCCATCCCGTTTGTCTACTTCCAGTTCTGATGCCGCGCCCGGTCAATGCGCCACGGAGCCATGCTTGCCCGCCTCAAACAACCGCCGGTCCATCTCCGAAAGCCGCCGGATCTGCGCCGCCGTCAGCAGCGCCGTGTGGGCAATCTCGCCCAGATACTCAGGGATGTACCAGACGTCCTCCTCGCTGGCCAAAATGGTCCCGCGCTGCTCATCGATGCTCTCAGGGTTACCCGGATGCCGTCGCGAGCCAAGTAGTGCCGATGAGGCCACCAGGCCAGATGATTGGCGCTTCTGAGGCGGACCGCTGCGAACTCACTTGCGCTCCACGTCCCCGGTGCGAGAAGCTCATGCTCAGAACTATGCCGGTCCTACTCGTCGTCACCGTCGGTGGCAGTCCCCGCCCCATCATCGAGTCCATCCTCGCCACGCCCCGTCCGGATCGTGTACTCTTCCTCTGCTCCACGCAAAGCCGTGAGACTCTCGGCGAGCGACCCAACGCCGGGCCGGAAACGCTCCTCCCGGCCCTCAGCGCCGCCGGTTGTCCTTACGCCTGCGGCCAATATGAGGTCTACCTGATCGGGGACCCCCAAGACCTCACGGCTTCCGTTCGCGATATCGAGCACCACATCACTCCGGAGATCGCCCGCTGGCGTACGCGCGATCTCGCGGGCACCTACACCGTCGCGGTCGATTTTACCGGCGGCACCAAGGTAATGTCCGTCGCCCTCGCCTACGTGGCCCGCCGATGGGACTGCACCTTCCGCTACGTCGGCGGCACGCTCCGCTCCAAAGAAGGGTTAGGGCCGGTCATCGACCAGCATGAGACCATCCTCCAGTCCGTCAATCCCCTCGAGGCTCTCGGTTACCAGCTGGCGGAGGACGCGCTCACCCTCTGCGCCGAAATGGACTTTCGTGCGGCCGAGCGATTGCTCGGCGAAACTGCGTCCCGTCAGCGCCGCCCCGAAGTCCAACGCGCCCTACAAACCCTTCGTCAGTTGGTGCAGGCATTCTCCCACTGGGATAGCTTTCGTCACAAGGAAGCCCGTACCACCTTTGATCAGGTCGAGAAGAACCAGAACGGCCTTTCGCTCTTCCTCGCTCAGTCGTCCGTGGATCGAATCCACGCCGGCATCCCCGGCTGGTCCGAAACCCTCCGCGTACTTTCAGAGTCGGCCAACTCCACGTTTGCGCTCGTCGAGGACCTTCTTTCCAACGCCCTCCGCCGCGGCAAGGAACGCCGCTTCGACGATGCCGTGGCCCGCCTCTATCGCGCCGTGGAAGCGCTCGCACAGGCCGCCCTGGCCGCAAGGCAGAGCATCCACAGCACAGAGAGGATCGATTCCGGCCTCATCCCCTGGGACCGGCTCCCGTCCGATGTGGCCCAGCGCTGGCGCGCCTCAGCCAGCCGCAACCAGGATACCCTGCAACTCGCCTTGCTCGATTCCTACCACCTGCTGAACGCGCTGGGCGACCCGCTGGGCACGGCCTTCTTTAAAAGTGACTTTGCAGATCCCAAACGAAATCCCCTGAAACCCCGTAACGTCTCAATCCTGGCGCACGGCTACAAACCAATCAGCGATGTCCAGTTCGAGAGCCTCAAACGCGCCGTCTTCCAGCTCGCTCAAGCCGAAGGCTGCTCCGAAGACTCAGTCTTCCGTTTCCCCGTCCTCGAACGCCGCGGACTCTGATTCTTCGCTCTCGCTCACCGGGGCCGCCTTCCCCCGGCCCAGCAGTTCGCCGGAGCTCAGCAATTGAATCAACTGCCGGTCCACCAACTCGATCCCGCGCGGGAAGGCCCCTGGCCCCAGCACATGGGTCTCGCACAGCGCTGGCAACGGATACACGCGCACGTCATC
>JBBQLF010000641.1:0-2884 GCA_038327695.1 Bryobacterales bacterium | reverse complement strand
GGCCTACAACAGGATCAGTACTATCTGGCGCCCGTTGTTGGATTGGGCCGTCAACATGGATCGTCTTGAGTTCCTCAACTCCGCGAAAACGCGGGGCGAGATCAGGAGGTCTGAATTTCCTGCGCCTCCTGCTGGTAGGCCTCATTCAAGGCGACACGGACCTCAACTAGGCGTTGCAGCGCAGGCCGGGCTGGGTGCCCCACCTGGACCTCGAAAACGCCGCGCACTATACGCGTGAGGCGGACGAGCGCTGGACCGCGGCCCGGGCGCTGGCCGGTAAGGCGGCGCCGTTGGTGCCGGCCGACCGCCGCCAGTTCTTCCAGTCTCATGTGATGACCCAGCTCGACATCCACCAGCACTCCAACGCGGCCCTGCGGCTGGCATCATTGGCGTGGGCGGATCGTCCTGGCGCGGCCGCGAAGATGGCGGGCGTGATCGCCGAGTTGCGGCACGTGTTGAGTGCGATGCAGGCTGCCGAGTACGGCAAGTGGAAGGGCTTCTATGCCGAGGACCGTTTTGTGGACGTGCGCAAGTCGCTGGCGCTGGCCGAAGGCGCCGCCGCGCGGCTGGCGGGCAGGCCGTTGCCGGAAGGGCTCAAGCTCCAGCCCTTCGTCGACGACACATACTCCTGGCTGAAGTCCTACCAGAATAAGCGCTGGGTGGATGTCCGTCTCAGCTCGCCAGAGCCGGTCCGGCAGTGATCTTCTTCATGTCACCCATGTAGACGTGCATGCAAGTCCAGGCGATCAGGTGGAATCCGCCCATCATCACGAACACCGGGAAGTAGCCAAAGTGCATCACCAGGTAGCCTGGCAGTAGAGCCGTGAAGATCACTCCGCCCAGGCCGCCCAGGAAGCCGCCGAGGCCGGTGACCGAGGCGACGGCGCTCTTGGGAAATACGTCGCTCACCGTCGTGTAGAGGTTGGCGGACCAGCCCTGGTGGGCGGCGGTGGCGAGCGAGATCAAGGCAATCGCCATCCAGGTCTTCGGTACCGCCACAGCCGTGGCCGCGATGGGCATGCACAGCGCGAAGGCGCCCATCGTGAACTTGCGCGCCTTGCTGACAGGCCAGCCCCGCCCGATCAGATATCCGCTCACCCACCCTCCGGCGACACTGCCGAAGTCGGCCGTGAGATAGATGACAGGCAACGCCCACCCGATCTGCTCCAGGCTGAGACCGCGGGCCTCCTTGAAGTACAGCGTCAGCCATGTGAGATAGAACCACCACACGGGATCGGCAAAAAACTTGGCCAGCGCAAAACCGTAAGTCTGCCGGAAACCCAATGCCTGAGCCCAGCTCATCTTCCGCTCGGCCCTCTCGTCCACGTCCGACTCGATGATCGCCAGCTCACCCTCATTCACCCACCTGTGAGCGCGCGGCAGACGGTAGATTACCCACCAGAGTGCCAGGCAGATCAGGCCCGTCGACGCGGTGACGAAGAAGCAGGTCCGCCACCCGAGGTGGTAGTTCATCCAGACAAACACCGGTGGCCCTATCATGGTGGCGACATTGGTGCCGGCATTGAAAATTCCGGTGGCGAAGGCCCGTTCCTTCTTCGGGAACCACTCTGTGACGGCTTTGATGGCGGCCGGGAAGTTGCCGCTTTCGCCCAGACCCAGCATGGCCCGCCAGAAGCTAAGTTGCACCCAACTGCGTGACAGGGAATGCAGACCCGCCGCCACGCTCCACATCGTGATGGCGATAGCATAGCCCTTACGCGTGCCCAGCCGGTCAATCACCCAACCCATCATCAGAAAGCCAACCGCGTAGGCGCCCTGGAAAGCGGCGTTGACGTAGCCGTACTCCAGTTTGGTGAAGTGCATGTCCTCCAGAATCACCGGGCTCAGAATCCCGAGCACAATCCTGTCCAGGTAGTTATTGGTGGTAATAAGAAAGAGAAGGGCGAGGATCCACCAGCGGGCCTTCGAAGGTTGAGAATGCACGACGCCGATTATACTGAACTGCCACTACCCCCTGCCGTTGTTCTGGTGGCCGGCCGCGGCACACGCATGCAGCCGGTCACCGGCGACCTGCCCAAGCCGTTGCTGCCGCTGCATGGGCGGCCGCTGGTGGCGCACGTTCTTGACTCTCTCCGCGCGGCTGGCTTTGGACGGTTTCTGCTGGTGGTGGGCTATCGGGCCGAGCTGTTCTACGCACGGTTTGCCGGCGATCCCACGGTGCACTATGCGCTGCAGGAACCGGTGGATGGCACCGGTTCGGCTGCACTTTTGGCACGAAAATGGGCTCAAAACGAGTCGTTTCTGCTCATTTTTGGCGATATTTTGGCCACTCCGGAGGACTTACGAGGCCTTTGGGACCGTTTGCTGGCCGATCCGGAGGCCCAAGCCGTGCTGGCCGTGAAGTACACGGAGGACCCGTGGCAGGGCGCGGCGGTCTATGTAGAAGACGGGCGCGTGACGCGGGTTGTGGAGAAACCGCCGCGCGGCTCCAGCGCCTCACCCTGGAACAGCGCGGGGATCTACGCGTTCCGGCCGTCGATCTTCGCCGAGCTGGAGCAGTTGCCGCTTTCCGAGCGTGGCGAGTACGAGATCACCGAGGCGATCGTGCAACTGTTGCGGCGCGGCGCGCGCGTGCTGGCATATCCCTTGCAGGGTGAATGGCGTGACGTGGGGCGGCCCGAGGATTTGGATGCGGCCCTGCGCATCACCGCGTAGCGGCGGCGCGGCGCAACCGGCCGGCGGGTGGCCCGAGGATTTGGATGCGGCCCTGCGCATCACTGCGTAGCGGCGGCGCGGCGCAACCGGCCGGCGGGCGGCCCGAGGATTTAGATGCGGCCCTGTGCATCACCCCGTCGTGGCGGCGCGGCGCAACCGGCCGGCGGGTGGCCCGAGGATTTGGATGCGGCCCTGCGCATCACTGCGT
>JBBQLF010000640.1:0-2885 GCA_038327695.1 Bryobacterales bacterium | reverse complement strand
GATCAGCCCGAGGGCGTGTGGCTGCGGCAACTGCTGGAGAAAGAACAAATTCCGTACTACGCGTTCCGGACCGCCATCAGCGGAAAGGCGAGCGCGCCGCATATCCACATCGGCCCGCCCAGCACGGCGTTGCGTGTGGCAGACTGATCCAATGGCCTCTCCGCAGATAGAAGTTCTGATCCCGCACTCCGAGATTCAGAAGCGCATAGCTGAGCTCGGCGCGCAGATCAGCGCCGACTACGGCGACCGGCCGCTGGTGATGGTGGGCGTGCTCAAAGGCTCATTCATGTTTCTGGCGGACCTGGTGCGGTGCATCACTTCGCCGGTGCGCGTGGAATTCATCGGCGCCAAGAGCTACGAAGGCACGTCCACTTCGGGCCAGGTGCAGATCACCAAGGACCTGGACCGGCCGGTCAACGACGAGGACATCCTGCTGGTGGAAGACATCATCGACACCGGCCTGACGCTGAACTATCTCCAGCACGTCCTGTCCCAGCGCTCCCCGCGCAGCATCCGGACGGTGGCCTTTCTGGACAAGCCGTCGCGGCGGCGCATTGAGGTGAAGGGCGACTACATCGGCTTCACCATCGAAGACAAATTCGTCGTCGGCTACGGCCTGGACTTTGAGCAGAAGTACCGGAACCTGAAGGATCTTTGTATCCTGGTTCCGTGAACCGCAGAGACCTCCTCACTACAATTCCATTCGCGGGCTACTCGGTGATGGTGATGGCGCAAGGCCAGAACCTGCCGGGCAAGCCGGATTTTGACATCATCGCCCCGCCGAAGAACCGGCGCAAGGCCGTTCCGCAGGAACCCAACATGACGCTCGTCGAACTGCAGTGCGACGTGCTGGTGGCCGGCGGCGGGCTGGCCGGCGTGTGCGCGGCGCTGGCGGCGGCGCGGCACGGCGCCAAAGTGGTCCTGCTGCAGGACCGCTCGCGGCTGGGCGGCAACTCATCGAGCGAAGTGAAGATGCACGTCGTGGGCGCCAACTCGCACAAGGGCCGGCCCGGCTGGCGCGAGGGCGGCATCGTGGAAGAGCTGAGGCTGGACGACGCGGCGGCCAATCCGCAGCGCTGCTGGGAGTTGTGGGACCTGCTGCTCTACGACAAGATCGTCAGCGAGCCGAACATCACGCTGCTGCTGGAGACCACGCTCTACGCCGTGGTGAAGAAGGGCGCCGCCATCGATCATGCGATGGCGCGCTGCGACAAGAGCGAGCATCTGTACCGCGTGCGCGCGCCGCTGTTTATTGACTGCACCGGCGACTCGCGCCTGGCGCTGGAGGCGGGCGCGGAGATGCGCACGGGCCGCGAAACGCGCAGTGAGTTCAATGAGTCGCTGGCGCCGGAAAAGGCCGACGAGGAGACGCTCGGCTCCAGCATCCTGTTCACCTCGCGCGATTACGGCAAGCCCATGAGCTTCACGCCGCCGAAGTGGGCGCGCAAGGTCACAAAAGAACATCTGCGGTTTCGTCCGACCAGATCCTGGGAGTACGGCTATTGGTGGATCGAATGGGGCGGGCAACTCAACACCATCTGGGACAACGAGCGGATCCGGTTTGAGCTGCTGGCCATCACGATGGGCGTCTGGGACTACATCAAGAACAGCGGCGATCATCCCACGTCGGCCACCTGGGCGCTGGACTGGGTGGGCATGATGCCGGGCCGGCGCGGCAGCCGGCGCCTTGTGGGGGATCACCTGGTGACGCAGCACGATCTGATGCGCGGCACCTTCGCGGACGGCGTGGCGATTGGCGGCTGGCCGATGGACGACCATCCGCCGGGCGGATTTGACCGGCCGGATTTGCCGCCCAACACGGTGCTGAAAACCCCGGAGGTCTTCAACCTGCCACTGCGGGCGCTGTACAGCAGGAACATCCCGAATCTGCTGATGGCCGGACGCAACATCAGCGCCACGCACGCCGCGTTTACCTCCACGCGTGTGATGGCGACGTGCGCCGTGGTGGGCCAGGCGGCCGGCACGGCGGCGGCGCAGTGCCTTCAGGAAAAGGTCAGCATCCGCCAACTGGCGCAAGACCCCAAGCGCGTCGGGACTCTGCAACAGACGCTGCTGCGCGACGACCAGAGCCTGCGCGGCTTCCGCAACGAAGATCCCAAGGATCTGGCCCGCCAGGCGAAGGCGAGCGCTTCGGCGGCCGAGGCGGCCCACCCGGCTTCTCTTGTGCTGGACGGTTTTGTGCGCGACATTCCCGGCAAGGAGACGCATCAGTGGGCCGGGCGCATGGGGCCCGATGGCGCGTGGATCGAGCTGAAATGGGACCAGAGCGTGCGCATCTCGGAGGTGCAAGTGACGTTCGACACGGGCTTCCACCGGGAGCTGACTCTGAGTTCATCGGACGGCGCCATGAAGGGCATCGTCCGCGGCCCGCAGCCGGAGACGGCGCGGGACTACCGGATTCTGGCGGGCGGCCAGGAGATCGCCGCGCAGGCGGGCAATCATCAGCGCCTGCGGCGTCACCGGTTTGCCGCGGTGACCACGGACCGGTTGCGCGTGCACGTCACGGCCACCAATGGCAGCGACCTGGCGCGCGTCTTTGAAATCCGCTGCTATAGCTAGAGGCGCGACCGGCTGCCAAGGGCCTGTCATGAAATGGCCGTTCCCACCGCTTGCTGACGAGCGCGGCTCGGAACCCGATGCCCACCGCTTGCTGACGTGCGCTTCTCGGAACCCGTTGCCCACCGCTTTCTCGCGCGCGCGGCTCAGAACCCGCTGCCCACCGCTTGCTGACGCGTGCGGCTCGGAGCCCGATGCCCACCGCTTGCTGACGTGCGCGGCTCGGAACCCGATGCCCACCGCTTGCTGACGCGTGCGGCTCGGAGACCGATGACCACCGCTAGCTCGCGCGCGCGGCTCAGAACACG
>JBBQLF010000639.1:0-2888 GCA_038327695.1 Bryobacterales bacterium | reverse complement strand
CGCTCGCGGGTGGTGGGGTCCGCGGAGGTGCGGGCGTCTCTGGCGTTGTCCCCGCTGCGGCGCAATCTCGCGGTGCGGGCGCTGGTGCGGCCGGGTATCTCGGCCGCGCCCTGGCGATTTCCCTGCTGCGCCGCCATCCCGCCGTGCGGGCGCTGGTGCGGCCGGGTATCTCGGCCGCACTCTGGCGCTTGCCCTGCTGCGGCGCCATCACGCCGTACGGGCGCTGGCGCGACCGGGTATCTCGGCCGGGCGCTGGCGATCTCCCTGCTGCGGCGCAATCACGCCGTGCGGGCGCTGGCGCGGCCGGGGTCCGAGGGCAAGGCGCCGGCGGGCGCCAGCGTGTGCAGCGGCAATGCGCTGGACGCCGGATCGGTGGCGGGCGCGGCGCAGGGCTGCACGACACTCTGCCACTTGGTGGGCACGCCGCATCCGGCGTCCTGGAAGCAGCGCGAGTTGGAGCGGATCGACCGGGCCTCACTGTTTGCCTCCGTTGAGGCTGCCGAGGCCGCCGGCATCCAGCATCTGGTCTACGTCAGCGACGCCCATCCCGCCCCCATGATGCAGGGCTATGCCGCCATCCGCCGGGAATGTGAGGCGCGTATTGAGCGAGCAGGGCTGGCTGCCACTATCCTGCGGCCGTGGTACGTGCTGGGCCCCGGCCATCGCTGGCCGGTGGTGCTGCAGCCTCTCTATCGCCTGGCGGAGGCGTGGCCCGCCACGCGGGCGGGCGCGCTCCGTCTCGGGCTGGTGACGCACGCGGAAATGACCGCCGCGCTGGTCTAGGCAATAGAAAACCCGCCGGGCGGCCGGCGGGTTTTGGAGGTTCCTGAGATTCGAACTATTGGTGCTGCGGATTAGTCGGAGGCCCTTTGGGGCGGCCCTCACGGCCCTCTCCGGGGCCGCGTTTGTCCTGCCGCCGGTCCTGCATCTGGCGCCTCATCTGGCCCGGTTGCATCTGGGGGCGGCGTTTCTGCAGTTCCTTGTATTGGTCTGCCGTCAGCACGGCGCGCAGCCGCAAGCTCATCTGCGATAGTGACCGTGTCATGTCACCCCGTGCCGTGATCAGGCGCTCCAGCGCGTCGCCGGCCCGGCGCTGGTCAAAGAGTTCGTCATTGAACTGATCCTCGAACTCGCCTTCGGCCTTTTCCACGGCCGCCCGCTGGTCGATCAGTTTCGCTCGATACTCCCGCACCACGGTTCGAATCTGCCTGGTCTGATCCTCGCTGAGATTCAAATCCTTGGCCACCGGTGAATCCCACCACGGGAAGAAACCGCGCGGCGGCTGCGCCAGCAATGGCAAACCCGCCAGACAAACCAACAACGCCACGAGTCTCATAGCTAGTGTGCCTCCCTCGCTCGATCACCCGTCGTTTCGCCCGCAAACAGCCCCTGAATCGGGTCGGCAGCCCGGGGCGATTCCTGATTCACCACCGAGGCGAGTTCGGTGAACAGCTGCGTATCGCTCACCGTCTGGGCCGCGGCCAGTTCCACCGTTTCCAGATTCGGCGCCGGATTCTGGTGCAGCGCCACGCCGGCAAACAGCATCAGCGCCATCGCGGCGGCCGGCATCGCCCGCCAGAGCATCGCGGACCTTGGTTGTTCGATGCGCGCCCAGATGGCCTGCCGTTGTGCCCGGAGTTGGTCATCGGAAAGCGGCGCCGGAGCATTCAGGAGCAAGCCGCGACGGCGAGCCAGGCCCGCCCAGGCTTGGGCGCACTCGGGGCAATTGTCGAAGTGCCGCAGCGACCGGCCGCCGGACGGCTCCAGCCCATAGATCCGGCCGAGGAGGTCGTCTTCGTTCCAATGGGGCGAATTGTTGGGGTTCGTCATGAGTTGCACTCCGTCACCGCCCGGCGTCCCGGCTGAGCGTACAAGTCCTTCAAATCCTCTCGCATCTTCACCATGGCCCGGGCCATGTGCGCTTTTACCGTGCCGACGTCCAGGTCCAGAAGCCCTGCGATCTCGTCCAGACTGCGGTCTTCGTAGTGCCGGAGCGTGAAGACCGCCCGCTGCCGGTCCGACAGCCGGACCATCGCCGTGGCGATCCGCACGCCGATCTCCCGGGCGAAGACACGATCCTCGGCATCGGGCGAGATGGCCGGCGCCATGGCCAGAATTATCGCCTCGTCTTCCTGCTTCGGCCGCTTCCGCCAGAACTGCCAGCGCCGGCTGCGCAGGCGGTCCAGGCAGGTGTTCACGGCGATGCGGGTCAACCACTTGGCCGGTTCGTCCGGCTGAGCCGCCTGGGTCTGCAGAGCCCGGTAGGCCTTCAGGAACACGTCCTGGGTCGCCGAATCCGCCTCGTCCGCCTCGCCCAGCATTCTCTGGCACAGCAGAAAGACGCGCCGTTGCTCCGTCAACATCCAACTGGAGAAGCCGGAAGCCGAGGCCAAAGTCCCGGTGGAGGCTACGAGTTGATCTGCCATCAATGCCATCCTACCCTGGATGACGCCAATTCCGGCAACCGGATTACGCCATCCGGGCAAAAACTGGTAGACTCCGGGCAAATGAACTACCTGCCCTTGCTTGGAATTGGCCTGATCGCAGGCATCCTCTCCGGAATGTTCGGCATAGGAGGCGGGCTGGTCATCGTGCCGGCCCTGCTGTTTATCATGGATTTGAAGGAATACGAGGCCATCGGCACATCGCTGGCCGCCTTGATTCCCCCGGTGGGTTTACTGGGCGCTGCGGCGTACTATCGCAACGGCCACATCAACATCAAATACGCGGCCCTTCTCGCTTGCGGACTATTTGTAGGCGCCTACTTCGGAGCCAAGATCACGCTGGGCCTCTCACCGGCCATCATTCGCAAAGCCTACGCCGTATTCCTGTTGCTGGTCGCCGGCAAGATCCTGATCATGGGCAAGTGAAAGACCCCCAGGGGCCCT
>JBBQLF010000638.1:0-2889 GCA_038327695.1 Bryobacterales bacterium | reverse complement strand
CCAACCAGGGGCTCGGTCTGACTGGTATTGACCAGCCGGACGCCTCCCGTTTTGGCCGCGCTGTAGGGGATCACGAATTCGTCGTGGAGAGGCTCGCCCAGGCAAATCCCCGACTTGACCTCAACCTGATGGTTGCCGATGGTGCCGTGACCATGGCTGAAATGGATCACGCACAGTGCCGCCGGTCCGCTGAGAACCGTTTCGGCGCCGGGGGCCAGCTCAAACTGCCGTAGACTGAACAGCTCATCGCCGTTGGGCTTTCCGTACACCCGCCATTCATCCCGGAAACCGCCGTGGCTTACATCGGAATCCACAACCGGCAGCAGCAGGTGCTTGTCTACGATATGGGGGTCTTTGTTCCGGCGCAGATCGACGTCCGAAACGAGGCGCTGCACGCGATCTTCGCCTTCCAGCCCTTCCGGCAAGTGGCGGAAGAGCAGTTCCTGCCCCAGGAAGACCTCGCCATCCGGGCAAAGGACGTGGCTCTGGTAAAACCGGAAGTCGTCACGGTCCCGCTGCGGCTCTTCTGTGTTGACGGCCGCGGGTCCGTGGAGGATGCGGGTTGGCGTGAAGTAGCCGGTCCCCATCCGGACGAGAAGGTTCCGGGCGTGGCTCCGGATGTGGTTGTCCTTACCCGCGATGAAGTCGCGAACCGCATCGGCCAGCATCTCCTCCGTCACGTACTCCATCAGGCCGACCGAGGTGTGGCAATCGTTCCTGTAGCGCTTGTTCCGCCAGGCGTTGAAGTTGTACGCCTCAGGTTTCCAGGGGTGCATGTGGTGCCCCAGCGGGTACAGGTTGTCGAACTCCTTGTTGTAGAAGCCGGTGCCGCCGATGGTCCGGTACAACGGCCCCACCATGAAGTCCGGTGCGCCATGAACGGCGGCATCCATCGGAATCAGGTAGCCGTCCGGGTGATGAAAGTGGCACAGGCCTTCGCCGTGAATCCCGTTGCCGGTATCGGCCAGAATGGCACTGCCGTTCCATCTTTCATCGATCGCCCATCCGCTGCGCCCTTCCGGAAAATAATCGGCATCCACCAGTTCCAGGTTCTTTCCGGGCAGGCAGAATTTGCGTCCAACGAAACTCGGAAAACAACGGAGTACGCCGCCGCCGGCTTCAGCGGCAGCCACGACCGTCGCAGAGGCGCCTTCCTCCATGATCGGCAGGTCGGAGCGATAGAGTTTGACTTTCAGCGCAGTTCCCATTTTGGTTATCAATGATCCTCCTTCAGCTTCGGATGGTCTCGGCAAACCATCAGAATAGCAGTGCCGAATCAGCGTGCGCCAATCTGCCCGGACCGTGTGGAGCAGTGGAAGCCGCGGAAGGGCGGGCGAGGGACGGCGTTGAACGATGGGCGCCACTTATGCCATCGCGCGTTGGAAAGGCCCGCTACGATAGAGGCGTGGGCGCAGAACCAATTCAATTCTCAGAGATGCGGTTTCGGGTTCGCTATGCCGAGACCGATCAGATGGGTGTCGTCTATCACGCCAACTACCTGGTCTGGATGGAAATCGCGCGCACGGAACTGTGCCGCGTGCGCGGTGTGCGGTACCGCGATATCGAGCGGGTGGATGGCTTGCTGCTGGCCGTGGCGGAGGTGCAGTGCCGGTATCACAGCCCGGCGCGGTATGACGACGAGATTCTGGCCAAGGGATTCATCAAGCACGCCCATGCCCGGATGGTCGTGTTTGGCTATGAGATCCTGAACGCCGAAACGGGCACGTTGCTCGCTTCCGGCGAAACCAAACACATCTTTCTGAAAGACGGCAAACCGGTCAAGGTGCCGGCCAAATACCGGGCGGTGTTCGGCATCGTATGATTTCGCGGCGCGCCATGCTGGGCTGGCTGCTACCGCCTGGGGCGGTCACCGTGGCTGTCCGGGTTAGCGACGGAGCGCTGCTGGCCTGTAATGACGAGACCCGGGCGCGCCGGCTGCTGGCCGCTCCGGGATCGGCGCTGAAGCCACTCACGCTGCTCGCGCTGGCCGAACGCGGTGTGCTGCCTTGCCGCCGCCGTCTGGAGGTCTCCGGCTTGCGGCTGGATTGCACGCACGCGCCGCTGGCGGCCGCCATCGACGCCGAGACCGCCTTGGCGGCCAGCTGCAATTGCTGGTTCGCGGCCCACGCGCGGAACGTGGACGCCGGGCTGCTTCATCGCTCCTTGTTGCGGGCCGGCGCCGAATCGCGCCTGGCGCGGACTCCCGATGAACTCGTCTTGCAGGCCCTCGGCGTGGCAGGCGTCCGATTCACGCCGTTTGCTCTGGCCCAGGCCTACCGGCGGCTCGCAGCCAGCCCGGACCAGGCGCTGCGCGCCGGACTGGCGCGTGCCGTTGCGCAGGGCACCGCGCAATTGGCGCAGCTCGACGGATTGGCGGTGGCCGGTAAGACAGGCACCTCGCGCGAGGGCGCCTGGTTTGCCGGCTACGCTCCTTCTGCCGATCCGCGCCTGGCCGTGGCGGTATACATTCCCAGCGGCCGCGGCGGCTCCGACGCCGCGCCCGAGGCTCGTGCGATCTTCCAATGGTGGCAACACTCCGTACTTTCGCAGTAGTGCTGCTGGCGCTGGCGGCTTCGGCGCAGACGGTGCGCGTGCGCCTGGCCGGGCGCGGCGTCGTGGCCGTCCTCATGGAGGACTACGTCGCCTGGGTAATGGCCGGCGAAGCGGGCGGGCTCAAATCCGGCGAGGCTCTCAAGGCGATGGCCATCACCGCCCGCTCCTACGCCCGCACTAATCGAGGGCGGCACAGCGGCCAAGGCTACGACTATTGCGAGACAACCCACTGCCAGGACGCGCGGCCGCAGGCCGTGACGGAGCGGCTTCAAACAGCGGCTTGGGATACCGAAGGAGTCACGTTGTGGTACAAGGGCCGCCCGGCGATGGTGTTCT
>JBBQLF010000637.1:0-2890 GCA_038327695.1 Bryobacterales bacterium | reverse complement strand
CAAGGATCATTTCCAGATCGCCTACGACGCTCCCTCCATGCACGAGTGCGTCTTTGAAGATACCAGGCAGGCCAAGCAAGGCGTCCGCACCGGCGACATGGCCAAGCGGCTCATCGACTACGGCATCCACCCGTACACGGTCAGCTTCCCGATGATCGTCCACGGCGCATTGATGATCGAACCCACCGAAACCGAGCCAAAGAACGAGCTCGACGCCTTCTGTGACGCCATGATTGCCATTGCCGCCGAAATTGAAACCGATCCGGAAATGGTCAAGCACGCGCCCCACCTCACGCGGACCTCCCGTGTCGATGAGGTGTCGGCCGCCCGCAAACCTGTTGTACGCTGGAAGCCCTAGCTTCCCGTGCGCCGCCAAGTCTTCATCATCATCGCGTTCGTCCTCCTGCTGCGGCTGCCGTTCCTGAACCAGGCCATCCAGGGGGATGACTACTATTACCTCGCCGCCGCCCAGCACGCCCAGATTGACCCCGCGCACCCGCATCACGCCACATACGTCTTCCTGGGCGAGCTGATCGACATGCGGGGTCATCCGCATCCGCCCGGCAATGCCTGGATTCTGGCCGGTCTGCTGGCTCTATTCGGAGACATCCGCGAGGTGCCCTTCCATGCGGCATACCTGCTGCTGTCTCTGATCGCGGCGCTTTCCATGCTCGCCCTGGCGCGCCGGTTTGTGCCGTTGCGCGCGCTGGAGGCCACGCTGCTCTTCTGCGCCGTCCCGGCCTTCGTCGTCAACGGCAATTCGCTGGAGGCGGACCTGCCGTTTCTCGCCTTCTGGATGTTGAGTATCGCGCTGGTCTTGGCTGGGCGCGCGGGCCTGGCGGCAATAGCCATCGTGCTCTGCTCGCTGATGGCCTACCAGAGCGTGCTGCTGATCCCGATCCTCGGGCTCTGGCTGTGGCGGCAGGGCGAGCTGAAGCGCCGCTGGCCCCTGCTGCTGATTCCCGTGGCGGTCCTGGGCGGCTATCAACTCTTTGAGCGCATCACGTCCGGCGCCATGCCCGCGCAAGTGCTCACGCAGCACTTCGAGACCTACGGGCTGCAGCGCCTGGAGATCAAACTAAAGAGCGCCGTCGCGCTGAGCGGCCACCTGTTCGTGATGCTCACGCCCATTGGTTTCTACGCGCTGCTGCGCCGCCGCCACTGGTTCCTCAGCGCTTGGGTGGGCCTGTTTTTCGCCGCCGCACTAGTGCTGTTCTTCGCGGGTTCCGCGCGCTATCTGCTGCCGCTGGCCGCACCGTTCGCCATTCTTGTCGCCCTGCACTACGCGCAGCGCCCGATGATGATCTTCGCCTGCCTGGCGCTGCAACTCGCCCTGGGACTCTCGCTGGCCTGGGTGAACTACGAGCATTGGGACGGCTATCGCCGCTTCACCGCTGATGCCTTGAAGGACGTGCAGGTGGAGTACGGCCACCGCCGCGTCTGGGTGAACAGCGAATGGGGCCTGCGCCACTACACGGAGGCCCGCGGCGCGCTGCCCATCGTGCGCGGCCAGACGCTGCGCCCCGGCGACTTGGTCATCACAACCGAACTGGCGGACAAGATCCCCTTCACCACCGGTGGCGGCCAACTGGTGGAGCAATCGCGGCTGGTAATCCAACCCGCGCTGCCGTTGCGTCTCATCGGATTGGGCGTCAAGTCCGGCTACTCCTCGGTGGGCTTCGGCCTGTGGCCCTTTGACGTCACCAGCGCGCCCGTGGACATCGTGACCATCTCGCAGATCGTCGCAAAGAAGCCCACGCTTTCGTGGCTCCCGATGGACACACCAAGCGCTGAATCGCAGATCATCAGCGGTGTGTACACGCTGGAAAACGGTGCGTGGCGTTGGACGGCGGGCCGGGCCGTCTTCTTCCTGAAACCGCCGGCTGAGCCCCGGCCGCTCAGGGCCACAATCGTGATTCCCGGGATGGCCCCCGGCCGCACGGTCACGCTCACGCTGGATGGCGTGGAGGTCTTCCAGCGGACCTTCGACAAGCCGGACAGCTACACGCTGGAGACCGCGCCGCTGCGGGCCAGGGGCGACACCGCCGTCGTGACGCTCGCAATCGACAAGGAGTTCTCCGGGCCAGGCGACAACCGCAAACTGGGCCTGATTCTGACCGGCATCGGATTCCAACCATGAACAGCAAAATCGCACTTGTCACCGGCGCCGGCTCCGGCATTGGCCGCGCCGTCAGCCTGGCGCTGCACGCCGCCGGCTACGCCGTCGTGCTGGCGGGCCGCCGCCAGCCACAACTCGCCGAGACGGCCGGATTGGCCGGCGCCGCTGGGCCGAAAGTCCTGGTGGTCCCCACCGACGTAACCCAGCCCGATTCAGTCCGCGCTCTCTTTGCGGCCATTCGCAGTGAGTTCGGCCGCCTGGACGTTCTCTTCAACAACGCGGGCGCCAACGCGCCGGCCATCCCGATGGAGGATCTCACCTGGGAGCAGTGGAGCAGCGTTCTGGCCGTGAATCTCTCCGGCGCGTTTCTCTGCGCGCAGCAGGCCATCCGGCTGATGAAAGAGCAGCGCCCGCACGGTGGCCGCATCATCAACAATGGCTCCATCTCGGCCCACGTGCCGCGCCCGCATTCGGCGCCCTACACGGCCACCAAACACGCCATCACCGGGCTGACGAAGTCCATCCTGCTCGACGGCCGTGCGTTCGATATCGCCTGCGGCCAGATCGACATCGGCAACGCCGCCACCCCCATGACGGAGCGCATGACGGCCGGTGTCCTCCAGCCCGATGGCACCATAAAACCCGAGCCGCGCATGGACCTCCGCCACGTAGCCGATGCGGTGGTCTACATGGCCAATCTCCCCTTGGCCGCCAACGTGCCCTTCATGACCGTCATGGCCACCAGAATGCCGCTGGCGATATCGAACGCAC
>JBBQLF010000636.1:0-2890 GCA_038327695.1 Bryobacterales bacterium | reverse complement strand
GCTCGGGATCCTTGTTGTGCCCATGATCGTGCTCACCGTGGGCAACGCGAAGTCCTCGGCGGCCTGGCTGCTGCCGATCCTCTGCACGGCCGACATATTCGCCGTGATCTACTGGCGCCGCCACGCCGCCGCCGGACGCCTGCTTTCCCTCGTGCCCTGGACCCTGGTGGGCATGGCCGGCGGGGCGGCGGCCCTCTCGCTGCCGGAAAAGACGCTGAAGCCGCTCATCGGCGGCATCATCGTCGTGATGTTGATTGCCTACCTGATCCGCCGCTTCAGCCGAAACCCGGCCAGCATTGCGCCGCACCCGGCGCTCTACGGGGTGACGGCCGGCTTTGCCACCACGGTGGCCAACGCGGCCGGGCCGGTGATGAACCTCTACCTGCTGAGCAAACGGCTGCCCAAGGAGGAGTTCATCGCCACCGGCGCCTGGTTTTTCTTTGTCATCAATCTGACGAAGATCCCCATCTACGCCTACCACGGCATGTTCAGCCGGCAGTCGCTGCTATTTGATCTCCTGATGGCCCCGGCTGTCTACGTCGGCGCCATCAGCGGGCGGAAGCTGGTGGATCACATCCCCGCCAGGGTCTTCGAAACCCTGGTCATCGTCCTGACGGCGCTATCGACCCTTTTGCTTTTTCGATAAGGCGCGCCGTATCGCGGGCGATCAGCAGCTCTTCGTTGGTGGGAATGACCAGAGTCTCAACCCCGCCGAGGCATTCCAGGCCATCCATGATCCGGGCGCGGACTTCGGCGCGATTCTCTCCGATGCCGCCGGTGAAGACAATGGCGTCCGCGCCGTTCAGGGCGGCCCAGTAGGCTCCGATGTATTTGCGGATGCGGTAACAGAAGACCTCAATGGCCAGATCGGCGCGAGCGTCCCCGGCCGCGGCGGCCTGGCACAGGTCCCGCATGTCGTTGGAGCGGCCGGAGAGGCCGGCCAGTCCGCTCTGACGGTTGAGCATGTCCTCCAGATCGGACAGCGTGAGACCCCGCGTGCGCGCCAGGTGGAACAGCACGCCGGGGTCGATGTCGCCGCTGCGCGTGCCCATCATCAGGCCTTCCAACGGTGTGAGGCCGAGCGATGTATCAATGGCACGGCCACCGGCGATCGCCGCGATCGAGCAGCCGTTGCCGAGGTGGCAGGTGATCAGGCGCGCCTCAGCCGGGTCCATCCGGATCACCTCGCATGCTTTCGCGCTGACGTAGCGGTGGGAGGTGCCGTGGAAGCCGTAGCGGCGGATGTGGTCCCGCTCGTAGAACTCGTAGGGAATGCCGTACAGGTAGGCCCGCGCCGGCAGCGTGTGGAAAAACGCGGTATCGAACACCGCCGCCTGCGGCAGCGCGGGCAGCAACTGCCGGGCAGCGCGGTAACACGCCAGGTTGTGCGGATTGTGCAGCGGGGCCAGCGCGCAGCACTCCTCGATGGCCCGCTCCACCGCTTCATCGATCAGTACCGATTGCCGGAACTGCTCGCCGCCATGGACCACGCGATGCCCAACGCCGCCGATGGCGCCGCTGGCCTCAACAGACTCCAGGATGCCGGCCACCGCCTCGGTGGGATCGCTGATGCGCTCGGCTGTGCCTTTGGCCAGGACGCGCTCGGGGTGCTGCGCCGTATCGATAAGTTGGTACTTCAACGACGAACTGCCGGCGTTGAGGACGAGAATGTGCATGGGGCCTCTTGTTCAGGGTAGACCGGCGCGGCCCCCTCCGTTATCTGTACTTTCTTGCACGTTAATCAGGCCTCTTGGTATCATTAGAATTCATGCGCAAAGTTCCACTCAGCCAGTCGCTGCGAATCATCGGGCAGGGCTCGATGAACTGGATCGCCCAACGGCCCATCGTCGTGTCGTTTGAAGTGACTGATTCGTGCACCTGCTACTGCCGCCATTGCGACCACGGCGGGCCGAAAGACGACTCGATGAACCTGCAGCCGGCCGACTTCCGGCGCTATACCGAAACGTTGCGGCCGTGTGTGGTGCAGGTGTCCGGCGGCGAACCGCTGATGCGCGAAGATCTGTCCGAGGTGGTGCGCAACATCAAGCTCGCCAATGGGTTACCGTACATCATTCTGGTCTCGACCTGGTCCTTAATGACTGAGGCGCGGTATCTGGAACTGCGCGCCGCTGGTGTGGATCAGTTCTCCGTTTCACTGGACTTTCCGGACAACCGGCACGACGAGTTCCGCATGTATCCGGGGCTCTACAAACACCTGAATACCGTGATCCCGCAATGCGTCACACATGGCTTCGATGACATCGTGCTGAACACCTGCATCACGGCGGCCAACGTCGGCGAGATCAACGGCGCGGCCGATCAGGCCGCCAAGTGGGGTGTCAACATCTGCTATAGCGCGTACTCCGCGCGCCGGACCGGTTGCCGGGAACTGTTGCCGAACACGCCGGAAATGCTGGCCGTTCTCCACCAGCAACTGGACCGGATTGACGAGCGGCGGAACGAGTCGAACTGGATCGTCTCCGCGCCGACTACCATCGCGGCCACACGCGACTACTTTGTCACCGGCGGCGCGCCGGGCTGCAAGGCTGGCCTGCGATTTCTAGTGGTGACGGCCGACGGCATGCTGCAGCCCTGTTCCATGCAGTTCAAGCGCTACCCGCTGGCCGAGCAGGGGCGCATGGTGCGCGAGTTCACCGCCACCAACACCTGCGATGAATGCTACGTGGCCATCCGGTCAAACCTCGATAAGAGCTTCCCGACACTGCTGCGCGAAAACGTATCGAACTACTTCAGTTTCACCGGTTCCAGCAAGGGCGCCGCCTCTGCCGGCGGCGGCTGCTGACACTCAGCGCCTGCCGTACGAACCTCCTGTGCCCGTACGTGACCGCAGGGACGCCGCCTCTGCCGGCGGCGGCTGCTGACACTCAGC
>JBBQLF010000635.1:0-2890 GCA_038327695.1 Bryobacterales bacterium | reverse complement strand
AGCCGGAGTGGTGGCCCACCCGGCGCGCGCTTCCGGATCGTTGGGAGGCGTGGTTGGATCTGCAGGGCGGCGCCGCTGTCCATGTGGTGGCCCAGGGCGGGTCCCATCGCCGGCCAGCCCATCCCGTCGCCGCCGAACTTGGTCGATTGCTGGCTGGCTAAGGGTGGCCGTTGACCACGAGTTTAACAGCGGGGATCCCCACCGGCAGCGTGACCTCAAAAGTGGCGCCCTGGCCCGGCTCACTGCTCACGTCGATCCGGCCGCCGTGCGCCTTCACGATCCAGGCCACAAATGCCAGTCCCAGGCCGATGCCTTTGTCTTCGCGGCGGTCCCCCTCGCGCACGCGAAAGAACCGCTCAAACACGTGCGGTAGGTGATCTGCGGAAATGCCCGGCCCATTGTCGGCCACAGTCAGGCAGGCCTCGCCGCCATCCTCGGACAGAATCACGTCCACATTGCCGCCCGGCTGAGTGTAACTCACGGCATTATTCAGCAGGCTGTTCACCAGGCGCCCGAATTGCGCCCGGTCCACGTCCGCCACCACCATGCCGGGACAGATCGCGCGCAGTTGGATCTGCTTCTCATCGGCCACCGGGCGGAACTGGCTCACCAGATCCTCCACAATGCCGCTCAGGTCCTGCGGGGACTTTTGTAACTCCAACTGGCCGGATTCGGCCTGCGCCAACATCAACAGCGAATTGACGATCTGCCCTAGCCGCTCCACGTCCTGCAGGGCGGTCTCGATTGCCTCCCGGTACTGTTCCTTGTCCTTGGCCGTGAACAGCGCCACCTCCAACTGCCCGCGAATGGCCGTGATGGGCGTGCGTAACTCATGGGAGGCATCCACGGAGAACTGCTGAATCTGGCGAAAATTCTGCCCCAGCCGCTCCATCATGTGATTGAACGTGGAACTGAGCTGTTCCAGTTCGTCGCCCGTGCCGAGCGGCTCAATTCGCATGTTCAGGTTGCCGGCTGCCACCGTTTCCGCCGCGCGGGCTACTTGTTGCAGCGGCTGCAATGCACGGCCGGCCGCGTACCAACCCAGTACCGCGATGGCCAGCAATATCACCGGCACCGACGTGAAATACCACCCGGCCAGGCGGCCGGCTATGCTCTCTGTGTCCGCCACGGGCAACCCGACAGCCAGGAAGTACTCCTTGCCCTGGTCGCGGATCAACCCCATTCGCACCAGATAGGGCGCCCCCTTCTGATCCTGGCGAGTCTCCGTGACCGGCTGCGGTTTGGCCGCCACCAGCAGAATCTGTTCGCGCGTCTCGGCGCCCAAAGCCGAATAGCCGTTGGAAATCTCCAGAACGTGGCCCTGGGTATCAGCCAGCAGGAGCACCCGCCGCAACCGCTCCAGATCGTAAGCCTGCGCCGAATCGTCCGGATCGTAGGCCCAGACCAGCGCTCCGTTGTGCATGCTGAGATAACCGCGGACAGCGGTCCAGGATTCATCCAGAACCCGCTCACTCTGCTGATGGAGGACCACCCCGAGCGCCTGCCGGAACACAAAGCCGATGCTGATCAGCACCAGCGCGAACAGCAGCACGTAGCTGAGGGTCAACCGCATTCGCAGTGCCCGCGCCGTGCGGCCAACGACTCCGAAATAGTCGAGCCAGTTCAACATGCCGCTTTCACTTGACCCCAGCCCGGCCTGGGCTACACGTCCGCCGGCTTCTCGCCATCTTCCGATGGCTTGCCGTCCGTGTCCAACACATAGCCGATGCCCCGCACGGTGTGAATCAGACGGGTTGGGTATTTGTCGTCAATCTTGCTGCGGAGGTGCCGGATATAGACGTCGACGATATTCGTCAGTCCGTCATACTCCATGTCCCAGACGTGCTCGACGATCATGGTCCGGCTGAGTGGGCGGCCGCGGTTCCGCATCATGTACTCCAAAATGCTGAACTCTTTTGGCGCCAGATCGATCGGATCTCTCGCGCGGCTCACTTTGCGCCGGATGCAATCCAATGTCAAATCGCCCACCGTCAGGCGTTCCGGCGTCGGCTGCCCGCGGCGCAGCAGGGCCCGCACGCGGGCCAGCAGTTCCACGAAGGCGAACGGTTTGACGAGGAAATCGTCGGCGCCCAGTTCGAGCCCGCGCACCCGGTCGTCCACGCCGCCGCGGGCGCTCAAGATCAGCACCGGCGGGCTCACCTGCCGGTTGCGCACCTTCTCCAGCACCGTCAGCCCATCCATGTCGGGCAGCATCAGATCCAGAATCACCAGGTCGTAGCCAACACCATGGAGCTTGTCCAGGCCGGACTGGCCATCCTGCGCCAAGTCCAGCGCATAGCCGGCGCCCTCCAAGCCGCGTTGCACGAAGTCGGCGATTCGTTTTTCGTCTTCGATGAGCAGAATTCGCATAGTTAACCTACAAAACCGGCCCAATCCGCCACGGTACAAACTCCTGATGGCCCAGGCGCTCACTCTTCGTACGTTCCCCGGATGCAGTCTGGAGGAGGGCGTCGAAAATCTCGCGGCCTACCTGCTCGACTGTCGCGGATCCGTCGGCAATCCGCCCGGCGTTGATATCCATATTGTCGAACATTCGGCGGGCTATGTGGCTGTTGGTGGCGATCTTTAGTACCGGGACGGCCGGGAATCCGATCGCCGAACCACGCCCGGTGGTGAACGCAATCAGATTGCAGCCCCCGGCGGCCAGGCCGCTGAGCGAAACCGGGTCGTAGCCCGGCGTGTTCATGAAAGCGAAACCCGGGCCGTGGATGCGTTCGGCGTAGTCCAGCACCTCGTTCAGCGGCGAAGTGCCGCTCTTGGCCACCGCGCCCAAGGACTTCTCCAGAATGTTGGTGAGGCCGCCCTCCTTATTGCCCGGAGAGGGATTGTCGTCAAAGCTGCCCTCGAAGCGGTTGAGATACTGCTTATA
>JBBQLF010000634.1:0-2898 GCA_038327695.1 Bryobacterales bacterium | reverse complement strand
GGGCGAACAGGCGTCCAACGGGCGTCCATCGGTGTCATACAAGTAATTGAAAATACACAGAATTAGTTCTTGCATTGGGCGATGGATCCAGGTTATCTTTGATATTGACCATGGCTCAAGAAGCCGGAAAGAGGTAAGCGTGAGAAAAGTCTCTATAATTATCGCAATGACACTGAGCCTGCTGGGCGTTGCCTTTGCTCAAGGGGAGAAGGTGGCGACGGCGACGTCGAAGGCGACCTTCCAACTGAAAGGCGCCCCGGTTGATCCGTCTGGGGTTCCGAACTGGCCTGTGAACTTTGGCGATGAGATCGTGGCTGGCACTGCGCTTGTGACGCTGACGATGGCCGACGGGTCCACCGTTTCTCTGTCGCCCGGGTCAAGGGGTGTCGTGACGATGAAAGATGGCAAACCGAACTTCAAACTGACCAGCGGAGAAGCGCTTTACGTTTTGAAGACGACGGACGCCGTGAAGCTGTACGCGCTGGACAAGGCCGTGCGACCTACAGGTCTGCAAGGCCACTACTCGCTGGGTGGAACCAGGGCGGGCGCCGCCGGCGCAGCTGCGGGCGCCACGTACTGGACAGCGGGTCACATCGCTCTGGTGACACTCGCAGTGGCTGGTGCGGGTATCGGTATCGGTGTGGGCGTGGCGAATGCCAACGATTCGGGCACACCGGTCAGCGGCAGCAAATAGTCAGTCGATGTTCCTCCTCCAAGGCGCTCACTGAACGCTTAGCGTTCGGTGGGCGCCTATTGTGTTTGTCGTCCCCACCTCGGTTCGGCGTTGGTCCCCCACTCAAGCGCTCCCGCCTCATCCAAGCCCCCTTCACAAAAAACGAGCCCGGCAGTGGAGGAGAATCTGCCGGGCTCTTACGTACAGCATGAGCAGCATTTAGACAACTGCGGCGCCCGGTTAGGAGGAACCTTCTTACGGCCCGCTGTCAATCTCTGCTATTCAGACCTGTTACGGTTATACATTACCACTAGTATTCAATGCAAGAGAAATCGACAATTGGATTGATGAATCTCTTTCAATGGCCTTACAGGAGAGGCACTGCTGCCCGGCTGGCGCCGGGCACGCCGTTCTCGACGTCATCATGTTCCCTGCCCTAACGGCTGAAACCAAACCGCCGGTCGCGCCGGTTCACCCGAAAGTACTTGAAAACCAAGGTGATCGCCGCACGGACAACTACTTCTGGTTTCGCGAGAAAGCCGATCCCGATGTCATCGCCTACCTCGAAGCCGAGAACCGGTACACCGAATTGGAGATGAAGGCCACGGAGAAGATCCAGTCCACCTTATACGAGGAGATCGTGGCGCGGATCCAGGAGGATGACACCTCCGCGCCGGTGCGCCGCGGCAATTTCGAGTACTACACCCGCACGAAGAAGGGACTACAGTACCCCGATGGTGCCGCCGCCCAGGCGCGACGGGTACCGAGCAGGTTCTGTTGCTGTACGGCTACGGCAGCTATGGCATTCCGTCGGAGCCCACCTTCAGCTCCGAGCGGTTGTCGCTACTGGACCGGGGCTTCGTCTATGCCATCGCCCACATTCGCGGCGGCTCCGGCCTGGGCAAAACCTGGCACGACGCAGCAAGATGGCGAACAAGCGCAATACGTTCACGGACTTCATCGCCGCCGCTGAGTGCCTGGTGGCGGCCCACTACACCCGACTGGAACGGCTGGCCATCCAGGGCGGCAGCGCCCGGCGGGCTGCTGATGGGCGCGGTCCTATAACATGCGCCCGGAGTTGTTCGGAGCCGTGATCGCCAAGGTGCCGTTTGTCGACGTGCTGAGCACGATGATGGACGCGACGCTGCCGCTGACGGTGAGCGAATACGACGAGTGGGGCGATCCGGCTGACGAGACCGCGTACCGCTACATGCGCTCCTACTCGCCCTACGACAATGTGGAGAGGCAGTCATTGCCGCCCATGCTGGTCACGGCCGGTCTCAACGACCCGCGCGTGAACTACTGGGAGCCGGCCAAGTGGGTGGCCAAACTCCGCGCGCTCAAAACGGACAACCACCTGCTTGTGTTGAAGACGAACATGGGCGCCGGTCACTTCGGCGCCTCTGGCCGGTACGAGCGGCACAAGGAGACCGCGTTCGACTACGCCTTTCTGCTGCACGCTCTGGGCGTTCGATTCTGAGGGCTCAGGATTCAGTCTTCTCGATCAACCGCTCCACGTTCATCAGGTACAAGGCCGGTTTGCCGTGCCGGTCACTTTGAAAGACGATCTTCTGGCTGTTGGGCGCAAAGGCGGGGGCGACGGCGTGGGCATCGGAGGCCTTGTGTTCACAGAGCGTGAACTCGCGGCGGGTGGCGCGGAGCAAAACGAGGACGGTGGGTGAGGCCTTGCTGCGGCTGGCGCCGAGGAAGACCGTGGCGTTGGCGTTGCGGGAGAAGGCGGCAAACTGGCTTGTCGGCGCCACCCGGGCATCGGTTCTGGAGTCGAGGCCCTGCTCACGGATTTCATTGAGCCGGGAGGCGTCGGCCGGCGCGAGCAGATAGAGAAGGGACTGGCCATCCGGCGCCCAGTGGGCTTGCAGAATGCGGCCTGCAGGCGTCTCCAGGCGACGCTGCCCGGTGCCGTCAAAGGCGGCGACCCACAACTCACCAGTCCCGCTCAGCCAGAAAACTGTGGCGCGGCGGGGATTCGGGGTGGGCTCGAGGATCCCGCCCGGCCGCTCGGCGATCGTCTCCGGCCTGGCGCGGGGCAGCCCGATGCGGCGCAGCTGGCTCAAGCCGCCTTGCGTTTCGACAAAGAACAGCGAGGTGCCGTCTTCGGACGGCGCGAGGCAGGCCGAAGCGGTCCATCCGTCGCGGACCCGGCATAGCTCCTGGGTTCTCATGGAACCGAGTGAAACGCTGATGAGGGCCGGCCCAGCCAGTAG
>JBBQLF010000633.1:0-2902 GCA_038327695.1 Bryobacterales bacterium | reverse complement strand
GTCGAGGCCGAGAACTTGATAGTGACGCCGAGCGAATGCGCTTCCAGCAGCAGGTCCGTCAGCAGAGCCGAGGAGCGCATCTCCTCTGTCAGTTCGATCAGAATTCCGAGCGCCAGCCCGTCGTGGATGACGGCTTGCCCGATGTCCAGCACTCGGACGTTGTGGCGCCCCAGGATCGACGTCAGGGCGTGCGTCAGGCCGGGCTTGTCGTGGCCCGAGACTTGGATCAGGAGGGCGCTGGGTGCGCCGGAGGTAGGCATCTGACCATTCTAGCCAGTGGCCCCGCCGGGCCTTGCCACCGCACGCGCAACCGCCCGGCGCCGCGGAGCGCCAATCATCAGCGCCATGCGGATGGACGGCTCCTACATCATCCGTTGGTCCGCAAGGCCGCGTTCTCCCAGGAAAAACCCGTTATTGGACGTATCGATAATCACCTCGGCGCTGGCCTGCCCGCTGACCACACAGCAGTAGTTCTTCACCATCGTCCACAAGCGCTCTTCGGTCTCGAACCGCCTGTGGAAGCGCAGCCGCATTTCAGGATTGGCGGCGTCGAGCCCGAAGCCCGGCGGATGCCGAACGCGCACGCTCTCACACTGCGGCGCCAGGTCCGGCTGCGGGATGAACTGGCGCGGCTCCGGATCGCCGGTGTGTTCCCGGTCAGAATCTGCGTCAGATGGATCTGCTTCCCGTCCGGCCCATTCTCGCTCCTGCCTTGCCCTGGCCAGCCGCGCCAGTAGCCGAAATCGCCCGGCGCCATCTCGCGGCCCACGCCGAACCTGCCCGCAAATCCGGCACTGCGCAACAGGTTGTAGTACGTGGTGCCCCGGCCGGCCTAATGGATTGCCCATGCAACCCAACGGGTCCCACCGCTGGTCGTCAGCCAGGATCAGCAGGATATTCGGGCGTTTCCGATCCGGCCTCCCGCGCAGGATGGCGGGCGCCAGCCCGGCCGTCAGGGGCTCCCGTCTCCGCCACCAGGTTGGAGTTGTCAGGTTGGTAGCTTCCGCTCACATTGCATGGCAATCGAAGGGCCCACACCGGGACCAGCAGTCAGTCCTACCCGCACCACCCTGTACGTTTCCAAAACGCCGTGCTGCACTCACCCAACGGTGGTAGGGGTGTAGTTTAGCCAGACGGAGGAGCCGGGTCAGATCAAAGTCAATGTTCTCGTTGCCGCTTTCCCGCTCATATTCGCCGCATGGGCCGGTGACATCCCGGGCGAAGTCCAGAATCCTTGTGTTGTCCACCCCGAATACTGCGTGCAGCCTCAACCGGGCCAGCCAGGCGCCATCTCGATTCTGAGCGGAACCGGGCTGTTGGGTGCGGTCAACACCGGCACTGCGGGCGGCTACCTCACGCCCTGGTCCATCGGTCTGTCCGGCAATGGCACGCCTTCGGTACTGCTCTTCGGAGGCACCGTGCCAGGCGGGCCCTTGGGACGCCCCAATGACTTCAATGCCACCGGCACAATCACACGACCGGTCGCTTCATTCAGCTCGCGCTCACCAACACCGGAGCCCTCCCTTGGACCAGCTTGACGCTCGGGCTCACCGCGCCGCCGCTGGACCTCAACATCGATGGCGCGAGTTTCGGCGATTCTCATGCCAATTCCGGTCACCCCTGCGCCCCGGCGAACTCGCCCGCTTGCCTGGACCTCACGCCCATGTTCAACCCAGGCCTCTTCGGCCACTTCTCGATAGACCGCCCCAACGATGTGCTGGTCTCCAATGGAGGCCCTGTGGCTCCGGGCCAGACTGCCACTCTGCTCTTTGCCGTCACCATCGAGCAGTATGGCCCTGGCGTTCAGTCCATCTAGCCGGCCCCTAACCTGCCTCTGCAGATGCCGGTCACGCCAACGTCCATACCAGAGCCCGCGACATGGCATCTCATGCTGGCCGGCGGGCTCTTCGGTTGGGCGGCTCTCCGGCGGCGCCGCCGGAACCCATCAAGAGGGGAACGCTAGTTTCTTCATCAGCGCGGCGAACCGCGGTTCGCCGCGCTGAAGATCGTACTTCGGCTCCACCTTCAGAAACGTCATCGGCCAGCAACGGTCCTCATAACCCCGCTCCAGCGGTGTGAGGGCCCGGCTGCGCTCCCTGAGCGCGGCGTAGACCCACGCCAGAAACGGCGGGTTGACGTATCGTTGCCGGGCCATGTCTTCGACTCTCGCCACCAGAGTCCGGGCCTCGCCGCTCTTGCCGGCCAGGGCCTGGGCATGCGCCGTTTCGCACAACGTCCCCGCGTCGCTGGGCGTCGCCTGCAGCGCCGTCTCAAGCTCCCGGATGGCATCCTGGTACAACTTCTTCTGCACCAAGGCCGCGGCCAGGTTATAGCGTGCCATGGCAAAGCCAGGTTCCAGTTCCAGCGTCTTGCGGTACTGCCCGATGGCGTGGTCGTAGTCGCGCGCGAAGAAAAATAAGACAGGCCCAGCCCGGTAGCCATCCCCAAAGCCAGCGGGTCCAGTTGCGGGGCCTTCCCGATCTCCACCTTCGCTTCGTCAAAGCGCCCCATGGCATTCAGGAAGCGCGCGTAGTAGGAATGGCCGGATGGAAAGTTCGGGTTGATCTGGATCGCCCGTTTCAGTTCCCGCTCCGTATCCAGCCAGTCCCAGTCCCAGTCGTAGATGAACTTGATGTAGGCCAAGGCCGTGTGGCCCTCGGCCAGGGATTCGTCGATCTCCAGGGCCCGGATGGCGGCGGCCTTGGCCTTGGGGAAGATCTCGTGCGGCATCACGATGCCGCTCTACAGCGAGTAGGCGTCGGCCAGGCCGGCGTAGGCCAGGGCGAACCGGGGACTGCTTCCAGCTCCTGTTTCCACCAAGACAATGAAAATGAGTGTCATTGATTTTTGTCTTTGACGATTGCATTGGTCTTACTTTGAATTTTGTTTTTGGGCTGGCCCT
>JBBQLF010000632.1:0-2922 GCA_038327695.1 Bryobacterales bacterium | reverse complement strand
AACGCTCAGTGGCCCAACTGGTTCACCGCGTGGTCGATACCATCGCCGAATGGGGGATCGACGGCCGCTACTTCCGCTCGCTGGAAGACGCCGCCAACTTCCGCAACGAACTGGCCCACCTGATGCTGACGCAGAAGGCGTGCTTCAACTCGCCGGTCTGGTTCAATGTCGGCGTGAAGGAAGAGAACCGCGGCTACGGCTGGTACTTTGACGAAGCCACGAATTCGATCAAGAAGCTGGACAAGACGGTCCACCGGCCCCAGTGCTCGGCGTGCTTTATCAACTCCGTCCAGGATTCGCTCGAGTCCATCCTCGACCTGGCCAAGACCGAGGGGATGCTCTTCAAGTGGGGCTCCGGCACCGGGACGAACCTCTCCACGCTGCGCGAGGAAAATGCGCTGCTGTGGGGCGGCGGGCGCGCCTCCGGCCCGCTCAGCTTCATGAAGGGCTTCGACGCTTTTGCCGGCGTCATCAAGTCCGGCGGCAAGACCCGCCGCGCGGCCAAGATGGTGATCCTCAATGCCGAGCACCCTGATGTGGAGCAGTTCATCTGGTGCAAGGCCAAGGAAGAGAAGAAGGCCCACACGCTGATCGACGCCGGCTACGACCAGTCGCTGGACGGCGAGGCGTACTCCTCAATCTTCTTCCAGAACGCGAACAACAGTGTCCGGGCCACTGACGAGTTCATGCAGGCCGTCGCCGGCGACAAGGACTGGTGGACGAAGTCCCTGGTCAACGGCGAGAACATCAAGAAGTACCGCGCCCGGGATCTGATGCGCTCCATCGCCGAGGCCACCTGGCAGTGCGGCGATCCCGGCATGCAGTTTGACACCACCATCAACCGCTGGCACACGTCGAAGATCACGGACCGCATCAATGCGTCCAATCAGTGCTCGGAGTACATGTTCCTGGACGACTCGGCGTGTAACCTGGCTTCGCTGAACCTGATGCGCTTTGTCAACGGCGGTCTGTTTGACGTGGAGGCCTTCCGCCACGCCGTGGATACGGTCACCCTGGCACAGGAGATTCTGGTGGATGGCGCCAGCTATCCCACTGAGAAGATCGCCCGCAATTCGCACGAATTCCGCCCGCTGGGCCTGGGCTTCGCCAACCTCGGCTGCCTGCTGATGTCGATGGGCGTGCCCTACGACAGCGAGGCGGGCCGTGCCTGGGCGGGCGTCATCTCCGCCGTGATGTGCGGCCAGGCGTATCTGACCAGCGCGCGCGTGGCTGAAGCAGTGGGACCGTGCCCCGGCTACGCCGTCAACGAAGAGCCCTTCCTGGACGTCATCAAGATGCACTGGGACCAGGTGAACTCGACCATCGATTCCAAGCTCGTCCCGCCGGCCATGTTTGAGAACGCCTTCCAGGCCTGGAAGCAGGCCTATGAGCTCGGCCAGAAGACCGGATACCGCAACGCCCAGACCACCGTGATCGCGCCCACCGGCACGATCGGTTTCATGATGGACTGCGACACCACAGGGGTGGAGCCGGACCTCGCCCTGGTCAAGTACAAGAAGCTGGTGGGCGGCGGGGTGATCAAAATCGTCAACAACACCGTGCCCGCTGCGCTGATCCGCCAGGGCTACAAGCCCGAGCAGGTGGAGCTGATTGTGCGGCACATCGACTCCACCGGATCGATTGAAGGCGCTCCGGATCTCAAGCCGGAACATCTCCCGGTGTTCGATTGCTCGTTCAAGGCGCCCAACGGCAGCCGTTTTATCCACCACATGGGCCATGTCCGGATGATGGCCGCGGTGCAGCCGTTCATCTCCGGCGCCATCTCCAAGACCATCAACATGCCCGAGGAGTCCACGGTGGAGGACGTCATGGGCGCCTACCTGGAGAGCTGGAAGCTCGGCCTGAAGGCGGTGGCCATCTACCGCGACGGCTCCAAGCGGGTCCAGCCGATGAGTTCCGGCAGCGGGAAGGGCGAGAAGAAGGCCAGCAACGCCAGCCTGGCCACGCCCAACCCGGCGGCGGCGCGGGTGGAAGAGCGGATCGTCTATCGCCCGCAGCGGCGGAAGCTGCCGGACGAGCGCAACTCCATTACGCACAAGTTCTCCATCGCCGGCCATGAGGGCTACATTACGGTGGGCCTGTTCGAGGACGGCGCGCCCGGCGAGCTGTTCATCACCATGGCCAAGGAGGGTTCCACCATCTCCGGACTGATGGATAGCTTCGCCACCACGGTCAGCTACGCGCTCCAGTACGGTGTGCCGCTGAAGTTCTTCGTGGACAAGTTCAGCCACGTCCGCTTCGAGCCTTCCGGCTACACCGGCAACCCGCAGATCACCTATGCCAAGTCCATCATGGATTACATCTTCCGATGGCTGGCGCTCAAGTTCCTGGGCCCCAACTATGTCGAGAACGAGGCAGGCGGCGCCATGCGCCTGCGGCCGACAGAACGTGCGCCGCAGCAGGAACTGCCGTTCTCTCCGGCTGACGGCATGGCCGATGCGCCGTCGTGCTCGGAGTGCGGCGGGATCATGACGCGCAATGGTTCCTGCTACAAGTGCGAGAACTGCGGCGGAACGTCGGGCTGTTCGTAGGGCAGACTCGGAGCCTCATCCAGAGGACCCCACGCGGAAGGCCCGGCTTCACATTGGCCACATCATCGATAAGTCCATGGGCGGCGATGACGAGCTAACCAACCTGCGCGCCCTTTGCTCCGTCTGCAATGAGGGCGCCCGCAATCTAACGCTGGATCGGCCCTCCCTGTAGAAACTCCTGATTCAGGTGCGGCGCGCCACCGGCAGCGATCAGGTCGAAGTCCTGCGTCCTCGGCGCTCACGAGAAATGACCCACCTCTGCTCATTTAGAGTTGCCCACGCCGAAAACAGGTTCTGCCACGTGGCGTGGCGCGGGGCTGGCGACATCATCCGCGCCGCTGGCGCGTAAGTCTCTTGTTTCCTGTAACCA
>JBBQLF010000631.1:0-2923 GCA_038327695.1 Bryobacterales bacterium | reverse complement strand
CGCCCTCCGCCTCCAGCCATTGACACACCCGCACCGCGTCCTGGATCGTGTTGCCGCGCGCCTCCCCAGGCACCATCGCGTTGTTGTCTTCCGTCGCGCTGATCTTCATCTGCAGATGGAATTCGCGGCCGCAGCGCTGGCGGATGGAGCGCACGATCTCCAGCACAAACCGCGCCCGGTTCTCCAGCGGCCCACCGTAGCCATCCTTGCGGTCATTGATCGCCGAACTCAGAAACTGCGTGATCAGATATCCGTTGGCCCCGTGCAGCTCCACCCCATCCAGCCCCGCCGTCTGCGCCCGCTGCGCCGCCTGGCCGAACTGCTGCACCACCTCGCCAATCTGCCCCTCCGTCATCGCCTTCGCCTCAAAGCCGTGCAGCGGATCCGGCTTCGAAGTCGAACTCCAGCTCTCCGGATACTCCACGCCCGTGATGTCCCGTTGCCGCCCGCCATGGCTCAACTGCAGGATGAACTTGCAGTCGAACTCATGCACCCGCCGCCCCACCTCCCGCCAGAACGGGATCTTGTCGTCGGCGTCGATCATCGCGTAGTTCGGCAGAATCCGCCCCCGCCCGTGCACCGGCACGAACGAGGAAATGATCGCCCCCACGCCGCCGCGCGCAAACCGCGTCTCCCAGTTGATCCTCGCCGGATTGCCGGAGCCGTCGTAGTTGTCGAATCGCCCCGAAACGTTGGACCGGATCAGCCGGTTCTTGATCTCCAGGCTCCTGAACCGCAACGGTTGAAATATCGTGTCCGCCATAGTACCCCTCCACCCTTCAGAACGTTTTCAAGTATTCCATCAGCGCCCGTTTGTCATCGTCCGTCAGATCCTTGCCGAACAGATGCCCACGGTCCACCACGAAGTCCGGCGAGAGATTGTTTTTGAGCAGCACGTCATAGAGCAGGCCCTTGCCGATCAGGGACCCGATGAAGCGCGTGAAAAAGTTGTCGTTCCGCAGCAACTGCAGCCGCGGTGCGTTGATGTTGGCAATCAGGTTCACAGGCGTGCCCTGCCGGATCTTGAGCTTGTAGCCGCTCTCCAGCGGCTGGTAGCTGTCCACGCTCGTCACCCACATGGACTTCACGCCCAGCCGTTTCTCCGGCCACAGCAGCTTCTCCATCGCGTCCTGAAAGGCCGCCATGCGCCCGCTCACGCTCGGATCGGCGTTGTACAGGCCCAGCGAATTGTTGTGGAAGTACGGCGCCGTCGCCCATATGCCCGCCAGTGTCGGCACCCGGTAGTAGCCGCGCCCCCCACCCAGGGGCTGAAAGCGGATCGGCTTGCCCGGCCGCACTGGATTGTACAGGCCTCTCAACTCGCCCGCCGCCGGCTGCTCCTTATACGTCTTGGAGGAAAACTCTTCCCACACGTGGCCCTGGATCGCGTTGGTCCCCATCGCCCGGCCGATGTTAGTCCCAATCTCGCTCACCGGGTAGCGCCGGTCGTTCGAAAGGAAATTGTGCTCCAGAAAGCCGGCCTGTTCCACAGCTTGCCGGAACCACGCCTGCCGCGCCGCCTCATCGGCCGCCGCCGCTGGCGGCTGCTTGCTCGAATGGCACCGCGCGCACCGCTCGGCAAACGCCAGCGCCCCCTTCCGCAACACGGCCGCGTCTTTGGTCAGATACTGCTCCCCCTGCGGCGCGTCCTTCAACCGCGCCGGCTTCACGGTCTTCAGAAACGCCTCCGCCCCCGCCATCCGCGCCTCGGTCGCTGACCAGTCCGGACAGTCTTTCCGCGCCAGCGCAATCCGGAACGGCTTCTGCTCGAACTTCGTCCCGGAAATCGGATCGTGCAGCGTCGTCCAGTAGTCTGAGCACATCCCGATGTTGACGTACACCCGCAAAGACGCCCCCGCCGTGCCGATCGAGTCCGCCCCGTCCTTCAGAATGTGGTGCACCTCGCGCGCCGTTCCGTCCGCCATCGTCTCGCTCTGCGCCGGCCGGTCCGCCAGGTGCACGATGGAGTTGATCGCATTCGGATTGAAGATGTGGTCGGTGGCGAACCTCGACGTGTCCGACGTCCCCGCCGGCTGTGTGCTCGCCACATGCCACCGGAAGTCCTTCTCGTCCAGCTTCAGCCCAAACAGCGTGCCCTCTTTGAAATACTGGTTCCCGATCGCCGGCGACAGGTTGTGCCATCGCGGGTTCTCCGGATCCTTCGGCGGATTCAACGGATTGAACCCGATGTGGCAGAATCCGCAAGTCATGCCGATCAGGTACGGCGGCTCCACGCTGGCCGGGTCCGCCAGGTACTTGTTCACATCCCACACCACTTTGTCGAACTTCGGATTTGGAAACTTCCGCAGCCCCACCACGCCCGAAGTCTGGCTGGGAATGTTTGGGATTTCGAGCGGCTTGCAGACGTCCATCCACAGTCCGTACTCGTCCGGCTGGGTCGCCGCCGTGCAGTCCGGATCGTTCACCACACCCATCGTTTTGAACCGCACCGCCCTCTTCCGCGAATCCACATACTGCAGCAGATCCGTGATGCCGTGCGTCTGCCGCGCCACACCCCGCCAGAACTTCTCGCCGCCGCCGGTCCAGAAGTACCACGTGTTCCGTCCGGCCCGCTCCTGCGGCGTCAGGCTCTCGCCACCGTACTCATAAGTGTCCCGGCTTTGTGTGTAGTTTTGGCAAAACAGTGCCGTGGCCGCTGCCAGAATCAGCAGGATGGGGCGGAGGGTGTGCATGGCATAGTAATATAACCGATCCGTCAAGAATATGAAAGATCTATTTTTCAGGATCTATTTGCCAGATCTATTTTTCAGGCCTGTCGCCAGTATCAGACCTCCTGATCTCGCCCCGCGTTTTCGCGGAGCTGAGGAACTCAAGACGATCCATGGTGACGGCCCAATCCAACAACGGGCGCCAGATAGTACTGATCCTGTTGTAGGCCTTCCTGACCCCATCTTGCCACCAG
>JBBQLF010000630.1:0-2939 GCA_038327695.1 Bryobacterales bacterium | reverse complement strand
GCGGCGGCGCTGGGGCATTAGCCCGTCCCCTGGGCGGCGGCGCTGGGGCATTAGCCCGTCCCCTGGGCGGCGGCGCCACCGGCCGGTGTGGCATTCTGAAACCATGGACCGGCGCAGCTTCATTCAGGGCATGCTGGCCGCCGCGGAGACTCCTACGGATCTGATCGCAGGTGTCACGACGGCGACGCTGATCCGCTACGAGGATTACGGCAAGTGCTGGTTTTCAGCCCGCTCCTGCGTGATTCCGGGACGGCGTCCGCGGCTGTTGATGACCCTGGGGCAAATCACGGGCAGCGACGTGTTTCATCATGTGCACTGGATGGAATCGGCCGATGATGGGCGGACCTGGTCCCGGCCTCAGCCTGTCCCGGGCATGGGACGTGTGCTGCACGCTGATGGGCTCGAAGAGGGCTTCGGGGACACGACACCCGAGTATCACGGCCGCACCGGGACTGTGCTCGCCATCGCGCAGAACGTGTACTATCGCAACAACGTCCTCACAATGCCGTGGGAGCGGCGCTGGCCGGTGTACACGGTGCGCACGGCCCAGGGTGTGTGGTCCCCGTTGCGCAAGTTGGAGTGGGACGATCCCGGCGCCAGCGGAATGTACGCGAGCAACTGTTCGCAGCGCATCACGTTGAGTGACGGCAGCCTAATCGTGCCGGTCACCTACGGTCCGCTGGGCCGGCCGGATCATGGTGTCTGCACGCTGCACTGCAGCTTTGACGGTGCACGATTGGCGGTTGTGCGGCGCGGCAACGAACTGCGCCTGGCGGTGAAGCGCGGGCTGTTGGAGCCGTCCGTGACGCGCCGCGAGGCCGGGCGTTTCTGGATGACCATTCGCGCCGAGGACGACCGCGGCTACGTCACCACATCGACCGACGGGCTCACGTGGGCGCCCATCCAGCAGTGGGCGTGGCAGGACGGAACCCCGCTGGAGATGTCCACGACTCAGCAGCACTGGCTGCCGCACAGCGACGGGCTCTATCTGGTCTATACGCGCAAGGCGCCTGGCAACGAGAGGGTGGTGCGGTGGCGCACGCCACTGTGGCTGGCGCGGGTCGATGAGCGGCTGGGCCGGCTGATCCGGGAGAGCGAACGAATCGTGCTGCCCCAGCGTGGCGACGGCGGTGAAAAGGGCATGGACGCCTGGCTTTCCGGGAACTTCCACACGGCAATCCTGAACGCCCGGGAATCGATCATCACGGATGGGCAGATCAATCCGGCCCGGGGCTACATCGGGGATGTGCTGTTGGCGCGGATCCGCTGGACGCGGCCGAATCGACTGGCGCCCTCCAGCCGCGCGGCGCTGCCCTGATTCGCGATACGATGACGGATCGAGGATTTCCATGAAGCTGATTCTGGTCTGTCTGGTCCTACTGACGGCGAGTGCCGCCGATGACGATCTCCGCGCCGCCGAAAAAGCCTGGGGTGCGGCCCTGGTGACGCGCGATGCCGCCGCCTTGGAGCGGATCTACACGTCAGAGCTGATCTACGCCCACAGCACGGGCAAGGTAGAGACGAAGGCGCAGTACCTGGAGCGCCTGAAGGGCGGCAAACAGCGCTACGACGCCGTCATCCACGAGAGTACGCAGATCGCCCGCTACGGCGACGCCGCCGTCACGCACAGCGTCGCGCGCATGACCGGGCACAACGACTCCGGCCCGTTCGACGACCACCTGATGGTCATCCATATGTGGGTGAAGCAGGGCGGCGCGTGGCGTCTGGCCGCCCATCAGACCACGAAGATTCCGTAGCCGCTACACCCAGGCCAGCGCGACAAGTTGCACGGTGATGTTGGTCTTTTTGGCCTTCACCGTGATGGTCTCCAGCGCTTCCTGCGAGGGTGCCGGGATGGTGGCGATCTCCTGCTCCAACTCCGCGCTGAGATCCTGAATCTGCTGCTGCAGGTTCTCCACTGTATCCTCAGCCAGACCGACGTCGCCGCGCTCCTTGCCGATCCGCGTCGCCGAGCGCGCAGCAGTCCCGATCCGGCCGATGTTGGCAGCGCTGATGGTCTTGCGTCCCATGAACGCACCGAGGATGGAGGTGCCGATGGAGAGCACCGATTGGATGGTCTGGGACGACGCCTGCTGCTTCTCCTGTTCGAGCTTGATGTGCGCGCGCTGGAGCCGGTCATTCAGGGTCTGGAGCTTCGGCTGATACTTGCCGCGCAAACGCTCCACCTGCTCGTCGCGCGCCTCGCGCGCGGAGTGCTCAGTGCGCAGCCGGAAATCGCGCTCGTTCTCGCCCATGCGCGACACCTCACCCGTCACCGGACTGCGCAGCAGTTCCAGCGATTGCGTCTGATACAGCCACGTTCCGAAAGATTTCTGCCAGACCGCGTAGTTCTTCGCCTTCGAAGCCGGGGGCGTCAGTTCAGCAAACGCCGCGCCGGCCGTGGGCGTCTTTTCAAAGTCGCTCAGGGCCGTTTCGCACTCCTCTGCCGAGGCCCAGTCCACCGGCACCGCGGCGTCGGTGATGGGGCAGACGTAGACGGCGTTCCGGACGGCGTCGATGCCCAGCTTGGGATCGGAGAACTGGATCTGCGCCGCGCCGAGAACGCGGGGCTCATAGGCGAGCACTGAGCCGGTGAGCGGAGCGAACAACTGCGTGATCTCCGCCGGCAAGACCGGCGCCGTGGAACTGCCGTCTGCCGCCGAAACCGCCACAGGGACATCGTCCGCCGCAGTGGGCGCGGCGCTCTTGCGGCCGGCCATCAGGCGCTGGATTTCGGGCCGGGCCATCGGCCCACGGAGATAAGAGAGCGTCCAGCGCGTCTGGAATAGCACCGGCCGGTCTTCGTGGACATTGTTCATGAGGAAGACGCGATTGCCGAGGCCGGCGAGGATCTGTTCCATTTCCCCGCGGTCAAACTTGGCGCCGGAGGCCGACGCCGCGCCCTCCAGACCTTCCAACACGCGGGCCTTGTCGCGCTC
>JBBQLF010000629.1:0-2941 GCA_038327695.1 Bryobacterales bacterium | reverse complement strand
CGGCGCGATGGCGGGCGTCTGGTGGAGCGGTTGGAATTCGGCAGGAGTGCTGGACCGGTGTCGTAGTGGCGCAGTGACGGCGGGTGGCGCGGCGGCTCCCGGCGCGATGAAGGGCGTCTGGTGGAGTGGTCGGAATTCGGCAAGAGTGCTGGACCGGCGTCGTAGTGGCGTAGCGACGGCGGGGGGCGCGGAGGCTCCCGGCGCGATGGCGGGCGGTTTTGCATCGCGGCGCGGAGATCGGGCAACTGGCAGAGCGGTTAGAGGGCGCCAAGAGTCAGGGAACTCCGGCGGGCCCGGTATCGTAGCTTACGGAGATGGTGAAAGAAGGAGCGACTGCCATGCAGCGTGGGATTTGGCTGGGCGTACTGATGATGGCCGGCACGGTGTGGGCGCAGGACGGCGCGAAAGGGCACTGGAGCGGGTCGATTGAGATTCCCGGCAATACGATGGGGATCGAGGTGGATCTGGACAAGACGGCGGCGGGTTGGGTGGGTTCGCTCGCCATCCCGTCGCAGAATGCGTCGGGTCTGCCACTGGAGGGCATTGCCTTTCAGGACGGGAAGTGGACGTTCCGGGTTAAGGGTGCACCGGGCGGTCCCACTTTCACGGGTACGATTTCAGCGGACGGCAAAGCGATGACCGGTGATTTCACGCAGGGTCCGAACGCGATGCCGTTCAAGCTGGCGCGCACGGGCGAGCCGAAGGTGGAGACGGTGAAGGCCAGCCCCGCCGTGGCGAAGGAGTTCACCGGCACGTGGGAGGGCACGCTGGAGGCGGGCCAGTCCCTGCGGTTGAAGGTCACAATCGTCAACACTGCGGCGGGTTCGACTGCCACGCTGGTCAGTTTGGACCAGGGCGGCGTGGAGATTCCCGTCACTGCCATCGTGCAGAAGGACGCGAAGCTCTCGCTGGAGGTGAAGATGGTGAACGGCGGCTACGAGGGCGAGATCAACAAAGAGGGTACGGAGTTGACCGGCAACTGGACACAGAACGGGAACAGCCTGCCGCTGAAGTTGAAGAAGGCTGGCGGCGCATAGGTTACTCCGGCAGGGCGAAGGCGTAGTACGATCCGCCGGACTTGGTGCCGGACTTGCCTCCGCCGGCGCCAATGACCACGTACTGGCGGCCGTTCACCTGATACATGGCGGGTGTGGCGTTGCCGGCGGCGTCCAGGGTGTACTCCCACAGCAAGGCTCCGGTCTTTTTGTCGTAGGCGTGGAATTTGGCGTCGTGGTTGGTGGCGGCGATGAAGAGCAGGCCGCCGGCAGTGACAATGCCGCCGCCGTAGTTCTCTGAGCCCGTGTGGCGGACGCCCTGCTCCACCAGCGCGGGGATTTCACCAAACGGAATCCGCCAGGCGTACTCGCCGGTGTTGAGGTCGATGGCGTTCAGCGTGCCCCACGGGGGAGCGACGGCGGGGTAGCCGTCCGGGTCCAGGAATTTGTTGTAGCCGTCGATGGTGTACTTCTGATCGGTGGACGACGGCGCGGCGGCGGCCTGGATCACCTCTTTCTGCTCACCGGTCATTAGGTAGCGAAGGATCGCGTTCAGCGCCGGATCCTTGAGATGGGCGAAGCCGGGCATACGGCCGGCGCCCTTCGTCATGATCTCCAGGACGCGCGCGTCCGTGCTCTTGGAGGCCAGGTTCTTCAGCGACGGGAAAGAGGGCGGGCTGCCGGCGAGGTCTTCGCGATGGCAGGCGGCGCAGTTGCGGAGGTAGAGAGTCCGGCCGTTCTGCGCGCCGCCGCCTTGTTTAGGCACCAGCCGGAGGATCCAGGCCATCTCATTGGCGTTCACATAGAATAGGCCGGTCTCCGGGTCGAACGTGCCGCCGCCCCACTCGCCGCCGCCGTCGAAGCCGGGGAAGACCACGGTGCCTTCGCGGCTGGGCGGAGTGAACTGCGGTCCGCTCTTGAGTGTGCGCAGGCGCCCGAGCACGATCTCGCGGGCTTGCGGCGTGCGGTTGGTGACCACGTCTTCCGTGAGCTGCTGGCGGGCAAACGGCGCGGGTTTTAACGGCAACACTTGTTTGCGGGCGAGGAGTTCGCCGTCCACGTCCGAGGGCGGCACGTCGCGCTCCTCAAAGGGGAAGAGGCTCTCACCGGTCTCGCGATCGAAGACCCAGACGTGGCCGGACTTGGTGATCTGGGCGACGGCGTCGATCCGTTTGCCGTCGCGCTGGACAGTGACAAGCGTGGGAGCCGTGGGGAGATCGCGATCCCAGACATCGTGCTTCACAAACTGGAAGTGCCAGACGCGCTCGCCGGTGGAGGCCTTCAAGGCCAGCAGGCAATTGGCGTAGAGGTTGTCGCCGGCGCGGTTGGCGCCGTAGAAGTCGAAGGCGGCGGAACCGGTGGGGACGAAGACGAGGCCGCGTTTCTCGTCCAGCGTCAGGCCGGCCCAACTGTTGACGCCGCCGATGTAAGTGTGGGCGTCCTTGGGCCAGGTTTCGTAGCCCTTCTCGCCGGGCGCGGGGATGGTGCGGAAGATCCATTTGACCGCGCCGGTGCGCACGTCGAAGGCGCGGATGTGGCCGGGGGCGGCGGGCAGTCCCTCGCTGACGAGGCTGCCAAGGATCAGTTTGTCTTCGAAGATGACGCCCGGCGTGGTGACGGTGATGGTCAGGTTGGAGGCATCGCGGCCCAGGTTGGCGCGCAGGTCGACGCGGCCGTTCAGACCGAAGCCGGGGACGGGCTGACCGGTCTTCGCATTCAGAGCGTAGAGCCAGGGTCCGGCGGCGAAGTACAGGCGGGCGTCTCTGTCTGATTGAGCGCCGGCTGATTGAGCGCCGGCTGATTGAGGGCCGGCTGATTGAGCGCCGGCTGATTGAGGGCCGGCTGATTGAGGGCCGGCTGATTGTGCGCCCGCGGATACAGCGCCGGCGGAGAGAGAGCCGAATGATTGAGCGACGGCTGAGAGAGCGCCGGCGGAGAGAGCGCCG
>JBBQLF010000628.1:0-2943 GCA_038327695.1 Bryobacterales bacterium | reverse complement strand
GGCATGATGCGGGGGTTGCTGCTGGGCGACAAGAGCGGCATCCGGCGGGCGTGGATTGAGGATTTCCGGCGCACGGGCACCTACCACGCGCTGGTGATTTCTGGCAGCCACATCACGCTGGTATGCGGCCTGCTGTTGTTCCTGCGCCGCCGCTGCGGGTTGCTGGAGCGGCCATTGCTGGTCATCTCCGCCCTGATTGCCTGGATCTATGCGCTGGCAGCCGGCGGGGACGCGCCGGTCCTCCGCGCTGCCGCCGGGTTCAGTCTCTTCGTCCTGTCCGCCTTCTTCTTTCGCCAGGCGCGCCTGCTCAACCTGCTGGCCGCCGTTGCGCTTGCCTTTGTGGCCCTGGACCCCGATCAGCTGTTCGACGCGAGCTTTCAGCTTTCTTTTCTGGCGGTGGCCGCCCTGAGTGCGTTTCAACTGACAAGCGACCCGAGGCAGCGCTCCGCCTGGCAGTTGGAACTCCGCCTGCTGGCTGAGACCCTCCAATTGGTGCTGCGCCTGCCCTTGAGCTGGTGCCGGCCACTGGTCTTTTGCCCGGCCGCCGCCGGGCGCTGGGCCTGGAACGCGATGTGGCTCTCTGGCGGGGTCCAGGTGGGCTTGGCGTTGCCGATGGCGGTCTACTTCCACCGGCTCTCCCTGACGGGCCTGACGGCCAACCTGGCGGCCGTGGCGCCCCTTTCCGGGGCCATTCCGCTGGGCTTCCTGGCGATCTTTACGGGTTGGGGCTGGGCGGCCTCGCTGGCGGGGTGGTTGCTGGCGCTCTCCCATTCGGTCGCCGCCTGGCACGCCAACCTGGAGCCGGTCTGGCGCATCCCCGATCCACCGCTGTGGCTGGCGTTGCTGCTCTCCGCTTCGCTGATTCTGCTGGCGGCGCGGGTGCCCCGGGGGCGTTGGCTCTGGCTGCCCGGGCTGACCTGCGCCGTGTCTCTGGCTCTGCTGGTCTGGCATCCCTTCCCACCCCGTTTCACGCCAGGCACGCTGGAACTGACGGCCATCGACGTGGGCCAGGGCGAGAGCCTGTTGGTGGGCCTGCCCAACGGCCGGGTTGTGATGGTGGATGGCGGAGGTTTGCCGAAGTTCCAGCAACGGGAGGGAGACGGTATGGACATCGGCGAAGAGGTGGTTTCGCCGTATCTCTGGACGCGCGGCGTCCGCCGGCTGGATGCCATCGCCATCACGCACCTGCATGACGATCATGCCGGCGGCGTGGGCGCACTGCTGGAAAACTTCCGTCCGCGGGAGTTGTGGGTTAGCTTTGCACCGGACACAGCCGTTTGGCACGCGCTGGCAGCCAAAGCCCGCGCGCTCGGCGTAGCGGTGCGCGTCTTCAAGCAAGGCGACCACTGGTCTCTGGGTGGTGTGGAGTGGCGGGTGCTGGCCCCGGTCCGGGAGCAGGCCTGGCGGGGCAAGGCCCGGAATAACGACTCGCTGATGCTCCGGTTGCAGCACGGCCGGCACAGCTTTCTGCTGACGGGCGATGTGGAGACCGGAGTGGAGCACCGGTTGCTGGAAGAAGAGGAGATCGGCCGCGTGGACGTGCTGAAGGTGGCTCATCACGGTAGCCGGCGTTCCAACAGCGAGCCCTGGCTGGATACGCTAAAGCCTGCCGTGGCGTTGATCTCCGCCGGCTGGCAGAACAGTTACGGCCTGCCCAGCCCGAGCGTGGTCCAGAGGCTGCGGCGGAACCACGCCTATGTTCTGCGCACGGACCAGGACGGCGTCGTCACGGTCCGCAGCGACGGCACCAGCCTGACCGTGGACCGGGGCCGCTAGGCCGGCTGCTGAAATACTCGCGCGGGCCACCCACTTTGGTGCTGCGTCCTCCAGCGAGGAGGGAGGAGCGATGCGATGCCAGTCAGCGTGAGCGGCGGCCGGCAAAGCTGGAGGACGCAAGACCAAGTGGCCCAAAGGGGTTGCGGCGGCGGCCGGACGGCGGCTTTGTCGAAGCTCCTCACCGATGTCCGGCATCGCTGTCGCCGCTTCTCCTGGCCTGCGGCCGGACGGCGCTCGCAACGCGGCCGCGGGAGTATTTCAGCAGCCTGCTAGGCCGGCTCGCCGCTATCGGCTGGCAGATTCTGCTGGGAATCCTTGATCACGCGGATCGCCTCCTGCAACTGCGAGTCCGGGACCAGGATCTCGTACGGCAGGTTCGGCATCTGGCTGGCGCCGACCACCATCGCCTGGATGCCATTGGCTTCCAGCAGGGTCTTCACCGAGAGGCTCTCCATTTCGGAAAGCTCCAGTTCCAGCCCGCCCTCCGTGAGCGGCACCAGGTTCACGTCAGCTTGAGAGTTGATGGAATCGCTCATGCGGACCTCCTGCCTAATTGTACGCACCTTCCGCCCGCATCACGCGAACGATACAATGACCGCAGGAGGCTTTTCAATCTATGTATGACGAATTGGAAGACACCGGCGGCAAAGCGCTGTGGTTTGTGGCTGGAGTGGCGATGGGCGCAACCATCGCTCTGCTGTTCGCCCCGTCGTCCGGCACTGTGACGCGCCGCCGCATCACGCGCGCCGCCGCCAAGGGCAAAGACACGCTGGCCGACACCGGCCGCGACCTGGCCGAGAAGAGCCGCGACCTCTATGAAAAGGGCCGCAGCATCGCAGACGACGCCGCCGATATGTTTGAACGCGGCAAGAAGATGGTGGAAGGCTGAACTGGATGCGTCTCTGCGATTTCATCAATGAACCGTACGCCGACTTTTCGAAACCCGAAAACGCCCAGCCGATGCGTACGGCTCTGGCGGTGGTCCGCGCCGAATTCGGAAAGGTTTGTGACCTCCGGATCGGCGCGGACCGCTTTCCCACGGGCGACCTGCTGACCTCAGTGAACCCGTCCAATCCGGCGGAGGTGATCGGCCTTCACCACAAAGCGACGCCCGCGCAGGCCAACCAGGCCATCGCCGCGGCCGATGCGTATTTCCCCCAGTGGGCC
>JBBQLF010000627.1:0-2948 GCA_038327695.1 Bryobacterales bacterium | reverse complement strand
GCTGATGCTGTTGGGCAGCTCCACCCCGGCGAGAAGGTTTTTCTTCACGTAGCCGGCACCGTTTTCCACGCCCCTTTTACATTGGCCTTGCGCACGTTGCAGGCGTGCGGCTTGAAGCCGTAATGTGCGGCAAAGTCGAGGTAGTGGGGATTGAAGACGGACTTTTGGCCGAAGGGGTGGGGCAACACGCCGGTCTTGAGGTTGTCGATGGATCACACCGGGCACGCCTCCGAAAAACTCCAGCGCGTTTTGATGGCAGGCGAGGACGTGTTCGGTGGCCTCGCCGCAGGTAAACTCGACATTGGCCATGCGGCTGTGACAAAGGACCATGACGAAGAAGGAGAGGCGGCGGCGGGTGGTCCCTATCTGGATGAATCCAGCACAGCCCCAATCGACCTGGGCGCCTTCGCCCGGGGGCGAAGGCGAGGCTGAGGGAGGCGGAATGGCGCACGGGCAGCACCGCCCGCACGTATGTCTTCACGATGCCGAAGCCGCCGGAGCAGCCTCCTCGCCGCAAAGGCGCTGATAGATCCGGGTGGCGCTGTAGGGATGGCGGGCCAGCCAGCGGATGATGAGCGGTTTGAACGGGCAGAGGGCCAGGGCTTGGCTGGAGCGGCCCTGGATGGGGCGGTCGCGCACCAGGCGTTGGTCGATCCAGCCGAACTGGCGGGGCACGAGGCGCAGGCGTGCCGAACACTGGAGCGACTTGTTTTTCTACGACCGACAATTTTGTATTTGAAATCCAGCTTTAAAGGCCCTACATGAGGTGAAATGAATGTCTCCGATGACTTGCCGCCGCGCGCCACCCGCATGATGCTGGGCCATGCCGCCTCCCCCGGGCTGGCGCGGGGCCGCGCGTTGATGTGCGAGTGCGCGCGGCAAGCCATTGTGCCGCGGCGGCGAGTGAGCGTGGAAGAGACGCCGAAAGAAATGGAGCGCTTTGATGAGGCGGTCGCTGCTGTCGAAGCGAACCTGGCGCAGGTGGAAGCCGACGTTCGGCGCACTCTCGGCCAGGCGGAGGCGGAAATCTTCGGCGTGCAGATCCTCATGCTGCGGGAGGTGAAACTGCGAGAGGCAGTGCGCGAACTCTGCTCTGGCGAACGGGTGAATGTGGAGGTGGCGGTCGAGCAAGCGATCGAGCGGCTGATAGCGGTATTTGCCTGCATGGAGGATCCCTACCTGCGCGAACGAGCCGCCGACCTGAGCGAGGTGGGCAGACGGCTGCTCGATCATTTCGCCAACGATCCGCAGCCGGCTATTCCGGGCGATGTGGATGGCTGTGTGCTGGTCGCCAGCGAGTTATTTTCCTCCGCCGTGGCGGGGTTGGCAGGCCGTGGCGTGCGGGCACTGATCATCGAGCGGGGCGGTGTGACGGCTCATGCCACGATACTCGCGCGTGCCCTAGGCATCCCGATGCTGGTGCATGTGGCGGAGGCGACCCAGAGAATTCGCGCGGGCGATTTTGTAATCGTCGATGCGCTGGCCGGTCGCGCGTTCACCAATCCGACTGCGCAAATACTGCGCAAATACGATGAGTTGGAGGCCGATTTGCATGCGCACGAGAGCGCCTTGGGAGAATTGATCGGTCTTCCCGCAGTCACGCGCGATGGCGTCGAAATCAAGCTTTCGGCCAACATTGGGCAGACGGCGGACGCGGTGGCGGCCGCATGTGTGAAGCCCGACGGCACCGGGCTTTATCGCACGGAATTCATCTTCCTCGTGCAGGACCATTTCCCTTCGGAGGAGGAGCAATTCCAGTTCTATTGGGCGACTGCGGAGCACCTTCGACCAGGCAAAACGGTGATCCGCGTGCTGGACACCGGCAGCGACAAACCGCTCGCGTATTTCCCGATGCCCCGCGAGGCCAACCCCGCCCTGGGCTGCCGGGGCACGCGGCTGCTTCTGGCGCATCCCACGATTCTGCGGACGCAACTGCGGGCGATTCTGCGGGTGAGCGCGACGCACCCGGTCGCGATTCTTCTGCCGATGATCACCGGGGTGGACGAATTGCGTGCCGTCAAGGCCGTGATCGAAGCCGTGAAAGCGGAACTAGCGGCGGCGGGTGTAAGGTTCGATGCTTGCATCCAGGTGGGAGCCATGATCGAGACGCCGGCGGCGGCGCTCCTTATCGGGCAACTCGCTGATGAAGCGGACTTCTTCAGCGTCGGCACCAATGATCTGGTGCAATATCTGCTGGCCGCTGATCGGGACGGCGGCGGGGAGGCCTACGATCCGCTGCACCCAGCGGTGCTGCATACGCTGGCCTCCCTGGCGGAGGCTGCCGACTCCGCTGGCAAGCCCATCTCGTTGTGCGGGGAAATCGCCAGCGATCCGCTCTACACCGCGTTGTTGCTGGGGCTGGGATTCCGCCGCTTCAGCGTGACGTCCGGCCGGCTCCTGGAAATCAAATACGCCATCCGTTCAATCGATCTCACGCACGCAGGATCGCTGGCGGAGCGTGTTCTGCAACTGGACACAACCCGCGATATTCGCACTCGGGTCGAGCACGAATGGAACAGCCGGCGGCCGGTGGCAGCGCCCGATTTCTCCCTCACTGAAACATCAACCGCATTACCACCGAGCGAACCGTGAACACCGCCGCGGTGGTGGAATTCGCAGCCGGTCTGGCGGACGCATCCGCCAGCGGCGGTGGATGCGCATTCGCAGGAACAGATCACAACCTAACGGAAAGCTATCGACATATAGCAGGTGGCTTGAACGGAACCAACACGAAGCAATGAATATCAAACTGAAGCGTGCTTACGAGCAGCCGGACAAATCGGATGGCGCCCGCATCCTCGTCGATCGGCTGTGGCCCCGGGGCCTGACGAAGGCGAAGGCCGGCATCGACCTTTGGTTGAAAGAGATCGCACCCAGCACGGAATTGCGGAAGTGGTTCGCGCACGATCCGGAAAAGTGGCCGGGCTTTCAGCAACGGTATTGCGCGG
>JBBQLF010000626.1:0-2964 GCA_038327695.1 Bryobacterales bacterium | reverse complement strand
CCCGTACCGGCCTCACGTATTACCTGCATTCAGCGCACTCGTCCGGTGCGCCGGCCTGATGACTGTCACGTCTCTAACCCGTTGATGTCGTCTGCCGATAGTGGTTCTCCGGATGGTCCGGCCCATGCCACACCTGCAGCGGTCGCTCCTGCGCGTCCGCGGACAGCTCGGGCCACAACTTGGGCAATGATAAAAACGGATAGACGCTCCGAACAAGGATAGCATGGTTTAGGCCACTTGTTAAGCCCCTATTACAATAGGATTGCTCCAGCGTCCGATTAGTTACAGGCTTTGTGCGGCCGACCGCGCCCCCGGTCTGGCCTCAACCGCGCTTCTGGCGCATTAAGTCCTTCAATTCACTGAGGAAAGCCTCCACGTCCTGGAAATCGCGATAGACCGAGGCAAATCGCACATAGGCGATCTTGTCCAGTTGCGCCAGCTTCATCATCAGCATCTCGCCCACCTCGGCGGTCGTGATCTCCCGATCCGTCTTGTCCGCCAGCCGCCCCTCCACCTCATCCACCAGTTCAGCCAGTTTCGTCATGCTCACCGGCCGCTTCTCACACGCCTTCAGCAACCCCGAGAGTACCTTCTGCCGGTCGAACTTCTCCCGCCGTCCGTCCTTCTTGACTACCATGTACGGGACTTCGTCAATTCTCTCATATGTAGTAAATCGACGCAGACACTGCAGGCATTCCCGCCGCCGGCGGATGACGTCACCCTCCTTGCCTTCCCGGCTGTCGATGACGCGGTCTTCTTTGAAGCCACAAAACGGGCAGTTCATAGGGTCGCTTGCTTCTCCAGTTCTTTCAACCGATTCCAGTTCAGGCCCTCTCGCAGCGCCAGCACGGCACCCAGCGGCAGAATCCCGATCAACGTGATGGCCCACGACACCAGGGCGACTCCGGTGGCCGGCTCCAGGCCGACTTGGAACAACTGAGTCAAGACCAGGATGCCCACCAGCTGCACCCCGCCGCCGATGCCGGGGATCTGTACGATGCTCCCAAACGCAACAAACCCAATATAGACCAGGACGGCAGACCGGGAGAGCGCCGAGGTTTCCGGAAAGGCCTGAAACACGGCGGCGAAGCAAAGCACAATCAGAACCCAGGTGATGGCGGAATGGACGAACAACGCGAGGATGGAGCGCCCGCTCCGGGCCGAACGCAATCCGTCCATCGCGGCGTGGACCAGCCGCGCGGCCCGCTCCTGGTGGCGGTGCTCCAGGAATCCGAGGGCGGCTTGAATCCGCTCCGCCAACTGGTCCGAACTGCGCTGCAAGCCCACCAGCACCGCCAGGCAGAGCGTACAGACGACGCCGGTAAACCAGCCGCCCACCTCGAAGGCCCAGTGGAGAGCGGACCCGCTGAGCAGTGCCGAATGTGGCACCGCCGCCAGCGCATAACCGAAGATCATCAGCAGAAAGAGCGTGTCGTAAAGCCGTTCCAGCAGCCAGGCCGCCATTTGGCTGGCCACCGGCACCTGCGCGTCTCTGGCGATGAGATAGGGCCGCACCAGCTCCCCGGGGCGGCCGAACAGGACCAGGGCCGAGAATCCGACCACGGTGGCGCACAGCACCCGCCAGGGCTCGGCATGGGGCGCCAGCGGACGCAGCATCACCATCCAGCGCAACGTCCTGGCGTAGTAGCTGAGCACGTTCAGAATCCAGGCTGCCGCCAGCCAGCGCCAGTCGGCCCGCAGGATCGTCTGCGCCAGCAAATCCGGATCGAACCCGGCGCCGGAAAAGCGCCTGGCCAGAAACCAGATTCCAGCGGCCAGCAGGCCCACCATGGCCCAGATGCCCCAGTGCCGCTTGCGGGCTGGACCTGATTGGGTTGCGATGACGCCCTCTCTTCTCCCCCAACGGGGTATATCAATCGTGCGGCGACCCCACCAAGCCCCTTTTGAACTAGAATAAGAGATCCGGCGGCCGGTTCGTGCAGATTGAGCGAACTTCTCATGATAAATCCTCGTTTCTCTGGTTGGAAGGCGAAAGAGGGAGCCAAAGGGCAGGCAGAACTGCCGGTCCCGCGGCGATTGTCCCTCGCTAGTCCCCTTCCAGAAGGAGAGGCAGGCAGCCATGGCTGCGATTTCACAGGCCCTGATTACGGCGAATGGTGGCGCAACGGTGCTGCCCATGACGCCCGGCTCCGGCCTGCGTTCAACATGGGGCCGCCCAACTGTGAGTGACCTTCAGCTCGACGCCAGGCTCGTGGAGCGGTGTCTCCAGGGCGACGAGGGCGCCTGGGAAGACCTCGTCAAGACGCACACCCGCCGGGTCTATGCCATCTGCTACCGCTTTACCGGCAAGGAGAGCGAAGCGCAGGATCTGACGCAGGACGTTTTCCTCCGCGTCTTCAAGTCTGTGAAAAGCTTTCGCGCCGGTGAGGGTTCTTTCGCCGTGTGGCTGACCCGGCTGACCCGCAACCTGTTGATCGATAATTACCGCCGGACCAAAATGGACCGCGCCACCGATTCGATTGAAGAGCAACTCCTTTTCCTGGAGGAGCGCACCGCGGTGGAATCCCGCACGGACGCGGTCCTCGCCGGCAGGGAAGCGAGTGAAGTACTGCAGGCAGCGCTGGCCAGGCTCTCGCCCGAACTGCGCGAGACCGTGATCCTGCGCGATCTGCAAGAGTTGGAATACCGCGAAGTCGCCCAGGTCCTCGGCGTGCCCGAGGGTACCGTGAAATCGCGGCTGAATCGCGGACGGGCCGAGTTGGCCCGCATCCTGCGGCGGCAGAAGGTACTCGTATGAAATGCACTGACCTCGAGTCCCTGCTATGTGATTACGTGGACGGCGCACTCTCGGCGGCCGAGAAGGCAACCGTGGAACTTCATCTGGACCACTGCCCGGCCTGCCGCGAACTGGTGGCGGATTCCCTGGCGGTGATTGGCTTCATGGAAAAGGCGGCGGTCATTGAGCCGCCGGCGGCACTAGTGAATCAGATCCTGTTCGAAGCG
>JBBQLF010000625.1:0-2971 GCA_038327695.1 Bryobacterales bacterium | reverse complement strand
GCCGGGCAGGGTGGCGACGATATAGGTGGGGCTGACCGGCTCCGGCCGCCCACCCGGCCCGTTCAGATTGCGGGCCAGATCCCACTGGTCCTCCTTGTTGAAGAAGGCCTCCGGGTTCGTCATGTGGTAGGTGCGGTAGACCTCAGCCTGGAGGCGGAAGATCAGCTCCGGATAGCGGGCGTGGGCGCGCAGTTCAGCGGGCATCTCCGAGGCTGGGGTCAACAGGCGCGGGAACAGCCGCCGGTAGGCCCCGAGCACGGGATCCTTCTCGTCGAACACATACAGCTTCACGGTGCCGTCGTAGGCGTCCACGGTGGCCTTGACGGAATTGCGGATGTAGTTGACCGCGCCTTCGTCCCCGATGGCGAAGCGCTTGGAGTAGGGGTGCGCATCGCTGACCGTATAGCCGTCCACCAGCCACACCAGCTTGCCTTCCTTGGTGATCACCAGGTAGGGGTCCTTGTCCCAGACCAGGAAGCCGGCCAGCGCTTCCAGGCGCTCCCGGACTTTGCGGTGGATCATCATGCGGCTGTCCGCAGTCAGGTACGAGGTGAGCAGGATGTTCCAGTCGCCGGTGGAGAGCGCGGCGGCGAAGCGCATCAGCGGGGACGAGATGGGGAATCCGCCCTGGCCGGCATAGCGCGTCTCCACATTGCCCGCGCCGGAGGGATAGTTGAACTCCGCCTGCTTGGTGTGGACAAAGACGGGTTCATGCGACATCTCGCCATAGTAGAGTTCCGGCCGGGTCAGCTTGAGGGAGGACGTTTTCACCTCTGGCGGCGCGTTCTGCACCAACAGCAGCGGCAGCCCTTCTTTGGTGATGCGCGCCGCCTCAGCCACCACCATGCCGTAGCCGTGCGTGTAGATGAAGTGCGGATTGATCCAGCGCGAGCGGGCGTCGGCGGGCAGTTGCGCGACGTCGATTTCACGCGGCGTGACCAGCAACTGCCGCAGCTTGCCGTCGATCTGATAGCGGTCCACGTCGCTGTCATGAAAGACGTAGTAGGGGCGCAGCGCCTGGATCTGCGTGACCGTATCGTGGAAGGCGCGCCAGTCCCAGAGGCGGACGTTGTCGAGCAACTGCTTGTGCTTCGACAGGTCGATGGGCGCCTCAATGCGGGCGGGGAAATCCACTTCCTTCACGCGCTCACTCAAGCCGTAGGCGGCGCGCGTGGCCTGGATGTGGCGTTGGATGTAGGGCTTCTGAATGGTGATTTCGCTGGGGCGGACGTAGAGGGAAGTGACCACTGGGGGCGCAACAGCGGCAAGCAACAGCGTCACCGGAACCAGCAGCGCATACCTGGGCCGCCGGGCCAGCACCGCCGCCGCGGCAATCAGGCACGAGGCGATGGCTACCCACAGCAGCGGCAGCGTCAGATTCTCCGCGGTCCAGTCCACACCCACCAGGGAGCCGTGGTCTACCAGCAGCAAGTCATAGCGGTCCAGGAAGTAGCGGATGGCGAGCCCCACCAGGAAGATGGCGGCCACGCCGCGCAGAAACGCGGATTCCAGCGCGCCGCGCGGATCCAGATCCCGCACATCCAACTGCGGGATGCCGTCTTCGCGCCAATTCTGCGCCTGGCCTTTCAACACCCAGGCCCGTGCTGTCAGCCAGTGGGCCAGCGCCGCCAGCACGCTCAAGCTGAGTACGAAGCGCAGGACCACAGAGTAAAAGGGGAGCTCAAAGAAGAAGAACGAGAGCGGTTTGCCGAACACCGGATCCCGGTACGCGCCGGTATCCAGGCCGCTGCCCCCGGCCCAGCGCACCACGGTCCAGGAGTCTACGACCGCCATGGCCAGCAACGTCGCCACCGCCAGCGCGGCCAGCGTGGAGAGCTTGGCGTAGGTCTTATGCTCGCCCAGGCCGGTGCCGGCCTGCTTCATGCCCCGGGCATGAGCCAGCAGGAGCACAATGAACCCAATCAACGCCGCCAGCACCACCGGTACAAATCCGTAGGAGAGCATCTGGATCCAGGTCTCTACCTGGCCCATCTCCTTCCACCACTGATACTCCACCGCATAGGAGGCCAGCCAGCGGCCGCCGCCCAATACGAAAAGAAGAATGACAATGATCAGTCCACGTCCCATACGTCCACAGTAGCGCACGCCGTCAGCCAGCGAACCACAATCGTTCCGCGTTGGCGTTCATCACCAGCGGTATGTCCCTGGCCGGAATACCGAGGCGGCCCGCACTCAGCAACTCGATATCGGCGGCGTACGCCTCCTCCGTCTCCATCACCGGGAAGTTGGACGCGTACACCAGGCGCGCCGCGCCATAGCGGCGGTACAGCTCCTGAATCTGCGGCAGCAACTCCGTATAGGGCGGCTTGCCCATCTTGTGCATTCCGGAGATCTGCACATGCACATTGCGCCGCGCGGCCAGCTCCGGTGTGCCGAGGTGCGTCAACTGGAACTGCGTCCGCCGGTTGTGGCTGGCGAAGGTAGAGAGCGCGTCTATGACGGGCCGTGGAAATGGGGCCGAGACCACCAGATGCAGGCCCAACTGGGCCGCCCATTGCCACAATGGCCGGTGCGTGAGGAGAGACTCCGACGGGAAGCGAATGCCGCGGAACGCGCCCGTCTCCTTCCAGCGCCGGACCTCGTCGGCGGCTTTCGGATTGGCCAGATCCACCAGAAACACGCCGGCAAATCGCCGGGGCCGCGCCTTGACTACCGATTCAATGTAGCTGTTGTCGTATTCGCCGAGGTGCTCGGCCAGCACCGTCCGCGAGACACCGTGCCGGTCCATGTAGCCGTCCAGATCCGCGACCGGCTTGTACTTGCGGAGGCCGCAGTGGGCATAGGCGTCTGTGATGATCATGGGAGTACCTCGACAATTACGCGGCGGTAGGCGCTAAGCGCGGGCGTGCCATCATCGGTCACTGTCAGAATGATGTGAGCTGTGCAGGGCTTGGCCGCCGGCGGCATAACCGCCGAGGCGCCCTCCATCCGCGCCGCGCACGTGCCGGCC
>JBBQLF010000624.1:0-2983 GCA_038327695.1 Bryobacterales bacterium | reverse complement strand
CAGGATCTTGCGATCCGTACGGCCCAGGATTTCCTTGATTCCATCCTGTTGCAGCAGCAGCAGGTCTTCGAAGACGAACATCAGGTGCCGGATGGTCTGGGCGATGTTGGGATCGTTGGCCTCGATGTTTTCCAAAATCGTCTTGCTCGTAATGGAATCGAGACGGTTGCACATCTCCGCTACGGCCCGCACTCCGCCGTAGGACTCGCGGCTCAGCTCACCCAGCGCCTTGAGCTTCTGAGCGATGATACTGGCGATCTTGGCGACGATCTCCGGCGAGATCTCATCGAGATTCGCCATGCGCAGCGCCACGTCGGCGCGCAATTCCGCGGGTAGCGAGAACAGGAGCTCCGCGGCCTGGGAAGAGCCGAGATGGCTCAGCACGAGAGCGATCGTCTGCGGGTGCTCGTTGTGGATGAACTTGGCGAGTTGCCGCGGATCGGCTTTCTGCAAGGCATCGAAGCTGGCCGCGTCGAGTCCCAGCATTTTCACCAGGCGATCCAGCATTCTTTTGGCGGGCACATCTCCGAAAGCGGCGATGAGCATCTTGTGCGCGTAGTCGATGCCACCCTTCAGGACATAGTCCTGCGCCATGGAAAGGTGATAGAACTCGTTCAGGATGGCCTCGGCATCCTCGGCCGAGATATTGAGCGTCCGCGCGACCTCTTTGCCGATCACGGCGACCTCATCCTCATCCAGGTGCTTCAGCACCTCCGCGCCGATTCTCTCGCCCAGGGTCACCATAAGCACGGCGGCCTTTTGAGCTCCGGTGTGTTTCGCCGTGTTGTCCTGGGCTACGTTGGTGATCATGATCGTTGTTCCGTTATCCAGGTGCGCACCAGCTGTGCGGTGGCCACCGGGTCTTTCTCAGCCTGCTCCGCGATGACTTTCCTCAAGACCTCGGCACGCTTGGTTTGCGACGGCAGTTTCAGCGACGCCAGGGTCTCCTGTTCAATGCGTGCCCGCTCCGCCTGGTTGGAAGCCATCAGAGCTTGGGCCATGTCGTCAGATCCGCTCTTGTGCTCTACCTGGTTGATCTGGCGGCTCGCGCCATGGGCTCCGTCCGGCAGCCCCGCAGCGGTATTGACGGCTTGCCCCTGAACCTTCCCGCCACGCTTCCTCAGTTTCCGCACCAGCAGGAAGGCGATCAGCAGGACGACGATCAGCAGGCAGGCGCCGGCGCCGATCCACACTGGAGCGGGTGCCTTGCCCAGCAGGGGCGTCAACCAGGCTGGAAGTTGGAGGCCGGAGGCCGGCGCCGGTGTCGGAGTGGCCTTCTTCGGGTCGTCCGGCGGAGGCGCGGCAAGCGTGGCTTCAAAGGGCAGAGTCTCGACCAGGATCAGGTCGCCGCGCTCCTGCTGGAATCCAACCACGCCGGCCAGGACGTCCCGGACCACTTTGAGCTTTTCCGGGGGCGGCGGTTCGAGCACCCGGCGCGCCTTGGCGCCCGTGCCCTCCCAGCGCACGGCCTGGTCCACCAGAACTGAAATGGAGAGGCGTTTCAGGATGCCCTGGGGCAGCTTGAGGTGTTTCACAACCCGGCTGGTCTGGTAGGAGACGTTCTCGGTCTTTCGGGAAACGCCGCCGGCGGTGGCTCCACCTCGCGGCACAGGGCGCGGGAGACTCGAGGCCGTGCCCGGCACTCCGCTTGGGCCGTTGACGCCGGAGGCGTCCTCGGTCCGCTGCGAGCTGACCATCACGGAGTGGTTCGGATCGAACGTCTCCTCGCTCTGCTCACCGCTCGTAAAATCGCAATCCAGGCTCACGCCCGTCCGGTATTTCTCCGCTCCGAGCAGTGGATCCAGGGTCGCCTTGATCTTGGCCAGATACTCCTTCTCCAAAGACTGCCGGTAGTCCGCCATGGAGCCGGAGGTGCCGGCCTCGGAGTCCGGATCCCGGCGCGGCTTGCTGAGCAAAGTGCCGTCCATGTCCACCACTGAGACGCCCTCGGGCACCAACCCCTCCACGGCACTGGCGGTCAGGTGCTGAATGGCTGTGACGTTTTGGGGCGTCAGATGCGCGCCGAGCCGCAACTTCACCAGCACGCTGGCCTTGGCCGGTTGGCGGCTGTCGAGAAAGACTGAGTCCTTGGCGAAAGTGACGTGGGTCCGGGCGTGCTCGACGGCGGCCAGTGCCATCACGCTACGTTCCAGTTCGCCCTCGATGGCGCGGCGGTAGTTGACGTGTTCGGTGAAGTCCGTCGTACCCAGGTTGGTCTTGTCGAAGATCTCAAACCCGAGCCGCCCGGTGCGGGGCAACCCGGCCGAGGCCATCTCCAGCCGCAGTTCGGCCACCCGCGCCGACGGCACCAGAACGGAGCCGTTATCGGCCACTTTGTATTCGACGTTGGCGCTTTTGAGCTTTTCCATGATGGCGCCGGAATCCTCGGCAGCCAGATTGGTGAACAACGGGCGCAGATCCCGCTCCTTGTTCCAGCGCATACCCAGCGTCAAGCCGCCCCCCACCACCAGAATGGCGAAGGCGATGGAGATCTTCTGAACGAGGGTAAGGCCGGCCAACAGGCGCTGGATCTGTTCCATGTGCTAGCTCTAGATCGGCATTCTCATGACTTCCTGATAGGCTTGGACGACCTTATTACGGACCTGGAGGAACAGGTCAAAAGTGATGGCCGCCTGCTGCTGCTGGAGAGCGACGTTGTGCAGTTCCTCGCCCTCGCCGTTCAGGAATCGCTGTACGGATGCTTGTGCGTTCTTTTGGGCTCCGTCGACCGTCTGTACCGCGTTCGCCATGACGGTGCCGAAGGAAGATCCTCCGGCGGCCAGACCGTCCAGGGCGGCGGTGCCGGTGATGGAGCCGATGTGTGCGGGGAGACGAATGGGGCTGATTGGTGACATGGCTACCGCATGAGATCGATGGACTTGGCCACCATGTCTTTCACGGCTGTCATCGCCGCTACGTTGGCAGAGTAGCCGCGCGTGGCGCTCATCAGATCCACCATCTCTTCGGCTGGATTGACGTGGGG
>JBBQLF010000623.1:0-2994 GCA_038327695.1 Bryobacterales bacterium | reverse complement strand
GGCCGCGTGTCCACCGTGGCCTGCATGATGTACACTTCGCGGCCGAGCCGCGCGGCGGCGGCGTAGGCCAACGTGGTCTTGCCCACGCCCGGTTTGCCCACCAGCCGCGGGTTCATCGGTACGTCCGCTTCATCCACCACCAGCCACGAGGCCAGCAACTGGCGCAGGACTTCATCCTGGCCGACCCAGCGCACGGCAAGCTGATCGGGATGGGCCAGGTGCAGGGGTACGCCTTCGATTTCGACAATCATCCCCTCTATTGTGCTAAAACGGGCGACGGATGCCTAACCAAGTTTGCGCCGTGTGTGGCGCCCTGTCCGATCAGCCTGCCCCGGTGGCCGTGGAGCCGCGCGAACCGCCCGACTTCGACACGCGGCCCGGCGAGCCTCTGCGCTCCACGCTTGCGGCCTGGTTGCAGCGTTGCCCGCAGTGCGGCTATGCCGCGCCGGAGATCGCCTATGCCCCCGCCGGCGTGGCGGCCCTGGTGCGTTCCGAGCAGTACCGCAACTGCGGCGGGCCGTTTCTGCAACATGCTTTTCTGCTCGATCAGTTGGGCCACCACGCTGACGCCGGCTGGACTGCCTTGCAGGGCGCCTGGTATTTCGACGACGCGCAGGACGGGGCCATGGCGCTCGGGTGCCGCACGGTGGCGCTGCAGTTCTGGAAGAAGGGCAAGGCGGCCGGGCAGCAATTCGCCGGGACAATCCCCGAAGAGTTTGCCCTGGTCACCGACATTCTGCGGCGCTCAGGAATGTTCGACGATGCGCTCGGCACGTGCCTGGATGCGCTGGAGGACGAGGAGTTGCCCCCAGTGATTGAGGACATGCTGCGGATGCAGAGGACGTTCATCGAGATGAAGGATTATGGGCGCCACTCCCTGGCTGAACTGCCGGAGCGGCCGAAGGATTCAAGGAGGGTGACACTATGAACCGGCGTACGTTTTTGATGAGCGCCGCTGCTGCGGCTCCGGCTCCGAGGCTCCGGATTGGCGTGATGGATGGCGTGGTGGGCAAGCCCCGCGATCCGGCCGCGGTGGGAGTGGCCAAGCGGCTGGGCCTGGAGGGCTTGCAGGTGACGCTGGGGCGGGCTGAGCCGGGTCAGCCGATGCCGCTGGCCGATTCCGGGCTCCAGGCGCGGTTCCTGGCCGAGTCGCGCGCGCAGGGCCTGCCGCTGATCTCCACCTACATTGACATCCTGCACGCGCACTGCCTGAAGAGTGACCCGGAGGCGCTGAAGCGGGCCGCTGAAGGCGTGGAGATCACGCGCCAGCTCGGCGCCAAAATCCTGATGCTCGTCTTCTTCGGCAAGTGCGCCTTGAACGGCCGCGCGGAGATGGATGCCGTTGTGGGCCCGCTCAAGGAATTGGCGCGGACGGCCGAAAAGGCCGGCGTTGTGCTGGGCTTTGAGAACGTGATTCCGGCCGCGGACAATGTGCGGATCCTGGACCAGGTGGGCTCCCGCGCTCTGCAGGTCTACTATGACATTGGCAACGCAACCAACGTCGGCGGCTGGGTGCCGGCCGAGGAGATCCGCGCGCTGGGACGCCAGCGGATCTGCCAGTTCCATTTCAAGGACAAGGGCTACCTGGGCGAGGGCAACGTGGACGTGAAGGCGGCCGTGGCGGCCATCCGCGAGATCGGCTTCGAGGGCTACATCGTCCTGGAGACGGGCGCGCCGTCGAAGGATATTGAGGCGGATCTGCGGCGCAACGTGAGCTATTTGCGCGGCCTGTTGTGAAACGCCAGTCCGCCGTTTTCGTTCCGAACGGCGGCGCTACCGAAGGCCGGCCTACCCTGGCCGGCCACCTGCGCATCCTGCGCGTCAACCACTGGGTGAAGAACGTCTTCGTCCTGCCGGGCGTTCTGGCCGCCCTCGCGCTGGACCCTGTACGCCGCACCGCCGCCCTGCCGCTGCATTTGATCTGGGGTCTGCTGGCCATCGGTCTGGTGGCGTCGGCCAACTACGTTCTGAATGAGATCCTCGACGCCGCCACGGATCGCGCACATCCCCTGAAGCGCAACCGGGCCGTCCCATCGGGCGAGGTCAGCGTGCCGCTCGCCTGGCTGTAGTGGGTGGTCTGCGCCGCCGCGGGCATCGGCTTGGGCGCCGCCCTGGACCGGCATCTGGGCGCCGTGCTGGTGGTGTTCTGGCTGACCGCCTGCGTCTACAACATGCGGCCCCTGCGGGCGAAGGACCGGCCCTATCTCGACGTCCTGTTGGAAGGCTTCAACAATCCGCTCCGCCTGCTGGCCGGCTGGTATTTGACCGGCACCGGCGCCGTGCCCGTCTTCTCTCTCCTGCTCAGCTACTGGATGGCACGCTGCTCCTTCATGGCGGTAAAGAGATTCTCCGAGTACCGCCTGATTGCCAATCCGTCGCAGAGCGCGGCCTACCGCAAATCATTTGAATGGTACACGGAGCCCAGGCTGCTGGTGGCCATCCTGTTCTACGCCACTTGCTCCATGCTGTTTTTCAACGCTTTTCTGATGCGTTACCGGCTGGAGTTGGTGTTGAGCTTTCCCCTGATAGCCGCGGTGATGGCAACTTACCTGCACATGGGATTCGAACCGGACAGTCACGCGCAACGGCCGGAGGGATGGTACCGGAATCCGCTCCTGATGACGGCGGTGCTGGCGTGTGCGGTGACGATGGGCGTCCTGACGTTCGTCGATCTGCCGCTCCTGCATCAGCTCTTCCCGCCCACCCTGCCCCGCTCGCCCTAGTCCCCTGTCAGGGCGCACAAGCCCAAAAGTGGGGCGGACGCCCTCGTCCGTGCGCGGTCGCCGGGCTGCGGCCGCTGCGGGCCAAAAGTGGGGCGGGCGCCCTCGTTCGCGCGCGACCCCCACGCCGCGCTCAAGAGAAATACCGTTCACAGATCAAGATCTTCGCCGCCATTGAGAGCGAGACCTACAGCGGCTACCGGGAATTCATGCCCTATCTGATCAGCACCTTCCAGCCTGATTATGTTGTCGGCTCGGTCCATTTCGTCGACGA
>JBBQLF010000622.1:0-2995 GCA_038327695.1 Bryobacterales bacterium | reverse complement strand
CGTCGCGCCACGTGGCGCGGCCTGTTTTTGACGTGGGTAACTCTAAATGAGCAGAGGTGGGTCATTTCTCGTGAGCGCCGAGGGCGGTCGGCAAAACCGGCAGAACTGCGGTCGTTTTATCCCGGCGATGACACTCGTTGGGAGGGCGCAAGGCGACGATGCCCGAAATCCGGAGAGCAGCGCGGGCTGCCCAATCGGAACGGATCGGAATCGGGCAGCCGAGGTAGGATATAATCGCCCCAGTTCTCAAATTGCACCAGAGCCCGCCGCGAAATGAGTCAGGAAAGAACCATGCGAATTGCGATTGCCCTCCTACTAGCCGCTGCCGCCGGTTCTGCCCAACAGCGCTATGACCTCGTCGTTTACGGTGGCACGGCGGGCGGCGTCATGACAGCCGTGGCCGGCGCCCGCCAGGGACTCAAGGTCGCTCTCGTCAATCCCGGAAGACACATCGGAGGTCTCGTCAGCGGCGGCCTTTCCGGCACCGATACGGGCCGGCGCGAAGTCATTGGCGGCCTCGCCCTTGAGTTCTACTACCGCGCCGGACGCCACTACAACCTCGACCGCCACCTCCAGGAGCTCGCCTGGATGCCCGAGCCCAAAGTGGCCGAGGCGATCATGCGCGACATGCTGCGGGAAAGCAGCGTGACCCTGATCGAGAACCACCGCCTGCGCGAAGGGACCGGCGTCCACAAGGAAGGAACCCGCATCATCGAATTCACCACCGAGAATGGCACGCGCTTCCAGGCCAGGGTCTTTGCCGATTCGTCCTACGAAGGCGATCTGATGGCCCAGTCCAAGGTCACCTACGCCTTCGGCCGCGAGTCCACCGGGCAATACGGCGAATCCCTCGCCGGCATCCGCGCCCATACTCCCAGCCATCAGTTCGCCGTCGATATCCACGCGCGCGACGGGAACGGAAAACTCCTGCCGGAGATCTCCGCCGAGCCACGCGGCGAGGCGGGCGCCGCCGACAAGCGCATCCAGGCGTATAACTTCCGCGTCGTCGCCACCAACGTCGCCGGCAACCGCATCCCCTGGCGCAAGCCCGCCGGTTACGACGCCACGCGCTACGAACTCCTCGCCCGCTACGTCAAGGCGATGACCCCCTATATGGGCCGCCCGCTCGACATCAATGAGGTCAACCTCCTGCGCGTCATTCCCAATGGCAAAGCCGACTTCAACAACCGCGGCGGCTTCTCCACAGATTACATCGGCAAGAACTACGACTACCCCGAGGGCTCCTACGCCGTCCGCGAACGCATCTGGAAGGAGCACGAAGACTATCAAATGGGCTTTTACTTCTTCCTGGCCACGGATCCCCGCGTCCCCAAAGCCCTCCAGGACCAGATGAACCAGTGGGGTCTCGCCAGGGACGAATTCACCGATACCCGCAACTGGCCCCACCAACTCTACATTCGCGAAGCACGCCGCATGGTCGGCGAATACGTCTCCACCCAGAAGGACCTGCAGGCTGATCTCCTGAAGCCCGACGTCATCGGCATGGGCAGCTACAACTCGGACTCCCACAACCTCCAGCGTTTCGTCAACGACTCCGGATTCGTCGAAAACGAAGGCGACGTGCAGGTGTCCGTAAAACCCTATCAGATCGCCTACCGGTCCCTGACGCCGAAGCGCTCGGAAGCAACCAATCTGCTCGTCCCCGTCTGCCTCTCCGCCTCACACGTCGCCTACTCGAGCATGAGGATGGAGCCCCAGTACATGCTCCTGGGCCACGCCGCCGGCATCGCCGCCGCTCTCGCCGTCAAGCAGAACACCGCCGTCCAGCAGATCCCCATCGCCGAACTGCAGAAACAGCTCCTCGCCGAAGGCGCGGTGTTTGAGCTCGGCATCGAACACCAGAACCGCGCGCTCGCCCGCATCCGCCAGCGCTATCAGGCGCCGCCCCGCGAGGGGCCCACACCTTGGGCGCGCCCGGAACCGAAGCGGTAGGGAACACAAAGCTCCCCTTCGTGAACTTGGCGGTTCCATCCTGGAGTTTTCCGGTGGGCTCCTGGGGATGTCAACCTTCTGCTGCCGCCCCGGCAAAGCCGGCGCCAGTGCCTTCAGTCGTGGGACTGACCGCAGAAATCAGGGCGGCTTGGCCGCCGGTGCTGGCCCGAACTCCGCACTCCGATCGTCGCGTCTTCCATGGCTTCGCGTGCGATGGCTGGCCGCTCAAAGCTGAACAGAGAGATCCGGACGTCCTGCCCGGAAACTCCCGGTGACCGGTACCCGGCAGAGCGATTCTCTGTTGGTAAGCGTGATCTGGATGCGGCGGGCTCAGCCGGCTTTTACGGGATTCCGCAGTGTCCCAATGCCATCGATCTGGACTTCGACAAGATCGCCCGCTGTCATCGCCTTTGTCGAGCCCGGTGTTCCTGTGTAAATCACATCACCCGGTGTCAGTGTCACGTAGCGCGAAGCAAAGGCAACAATCGCTTCGCAATCAAAGAGCAGATCGGAGACAAACTGCTTCTGAACGGTATTCCCGTTCAGGCGCGTGACCAGTTGGCTGGGCTTGGGATCGAGCCCCACGGCAATCGCCGGCCCAAGCGGTCCAAACGTGTCCGCTCCTTTGGCACGCCACCATTGCAGGTCCTTGCCGGCGCCGTTCTGCCAATCCCTTTCGCTCACGTCGTTGCCACACGTGTAACCGAAGATGCGTTTGGGACCCTTGCCGATCACAATCACGAGTTCGCCTTCATAGTGTGTATTCTTAGAGTCGGCCGGGATGACTATCGGGTCGCCCGGATTCTGAAGGCACGTGATCGGCTTGTAGAAGATCTCGGGCCTCTTCGGCGCTGGGCGGTTGCCGATGTGCGACTTGTAGTTCAGGCCTACGGCCAGAATCTTGGGCGGCTGGCACGGATACAGCAATTTGACCGAGGCCGCCGGGACCGGCTTCCCGCTGGGTTTCGGGTTGTCGAAGATGCTCCCCTGAAGAGGCTGGATGCGATCCCCCTCCAGAATCCCAAAGGAGGCGGCACCGCGA
>JBBQLF010000621.1:0-2995 GCA_038327695.1 Bryobacterales bacterium | reverse complement strand
GGGCCGGAGATGCGCGTGACGGCGCCGAGGAAAATGGTCTTGACCTCCGTTGGCTTCTCCCAGAGAGGCACGGCCAGGCGGACGCCCCACTTCAGCGGCAGGTCAAAGAGATTCGCCTTTGCGGGGACAAAGGCGGAGGCTGCCGTGGCCGCGTCCACCACTTCGCCGGCTACCGGCGGATGGAGGTGGAAGTCCAGTTCGCGGGCCTCGCCCGGCTGTACGCCGATGGGTTGCAGGACGATGTTGCCCATGCGCGGGACAAGCCCCTGCAGGAGAGTGCGGGTGATGGGCGCCAGGATGACCACCTCAGACTGCGGGCCGCCGGTGTGAGCCCAGAGATGGAAGGTCTTTTCCCGGATGACGACGCCGGCGTGTTCCTGATGGCCGGCAGGAGGGACGGTGAGGGTGGAGTCCTCCGGATAGTGGACCTCCCTGCCGTCCGTGTCGTGGACCAGAATCTCGAGGCCCGGGAAGCGGTCCCGGAAGACGAAGCCGGCGCGCCGCACGGCCTCAGCGCGCGCCTGAGGGGCGACGCGGGCCAGCGATGTGGCAGTCAGGCGGAATGACGCCACGCGGCGGTCCATCTCCACGTTGAGCAGGTAGGCGGCCACCTGGCCGGAGATCATCCAGACGCTGGCGCCGGTGAGCAGAGCCAGCAGGAGAATGGGGACGACGGCGATGAAGAGATAGGCGACAATCAAGCGATTGCGGAGCCGCCAGATGGCGTGCCTGGCGACACGCAGGCTCAGCCGCCAGCAGAACGTCAGACCGAAGATAGCGGTCGTGATTTGCAGGAATAGCTGCTTGCCGGCGGACCAGCCCAGGAAGTAGCCTGCGGTGGTGAGCAGCAGGAGAATCGCCAGGAGCCATTCCACCCAGCCCAGAGCGCGCAGACGATGACGCCAACGGGAGAGCATTCGGATTCAGGTTAGCGAATCCTGAGGCGCTTCAGATACGCGACTTGGCGATGTCGGGCAATTCCTCGGCGGCGCGGACCTGATGGGGCTGGAGATAGTGCTCGAACAGGAAGCGTTTCAGACTGTCCAGCGCTTCGTGCGGATCGTTCACGAACTCCATCAGCCCGAGGTCCTCGAGCGAGATCACGCCGTGCCGGACCAGGGCGTCGAAGTTGATCACTTCCTTCCAGAAATCGGCGCCGTAGAGCTGAATTTTGATCTTCTTGGCGAGCTTCTGAGTCTGCACCAGCGTGAGGATTTCGCTGAGTTCATCGAGGGTGCCGAATCCGCCCGGGAAGACGATGAGCGCTTTGGCCAGATAGGCAAACCAGAATTTTCGCATGAAGAAGTAGTTGAACTGGAGGTTCAGCTCAGGCGTGATGAACGGGTTTGGATACTGTTCGAAGGGCAGGGCGATGTTGAGGCCCATGGTCTTGCCACCGGCATCGCTGGCGCCCCGGTTGGCGGCTTCCATGATGCCGGGGCCGCCGCCGGTGCAGACGACAAAGCGCCGCGTGGGCGGCTCCAGCGCGGCGGACCACATGGTGATCAGGCGCGCGTACTCACGCGCTTCCCGGTAGTAGCGGCTGAGCGGCCCTTCCTCCTGAATGCGGGCCGAGCCGAAGAACACGACCGTGTCGCGCACCCTGGCGCGGCTGAAGCGCTCCAGCGGCTCCAGGTACTCCGATAGAATGCGCAGCGAGCGGCCATTCCAGCTATCGAGGAAGGCCTCGTTTTTGTAGGCCAGCGGGGCCTGGTTCAGGTGGGAGCTTTTCTTCATTCGGGATTTCCGTTCTTCGACGATTCCAGTTGGGCGATGCGTTTCTCCAGTTGGCGGATGGTCTTCAGCATCTCCGGCAGTTTCTGGTAGGCCGTGATGCAGCGGCGCCAGTCCGCGGCGTCAAAGGCCGGCGAGCCGGAGATGACGCTGCCCGCCGCTACGTCGCCGCCGATGCCGCTTTGCGCGTAGACGACGGCGTTGTCGTGGATGGTGAGGTGGCCGGAGACGCCCACCTGGCCGGCCAGCAGGACGTTGTTCTTGAGGATGGTGGAGCCCGCGAGCCCGGTCTGGGAGCAGATGATGGTGTCTTCGCCCACTTCGCAGGCGTGGCCCACCTGGACGAGCGAATCGATCTTGGCGCCGCGGCGGATGCGCGTCTCGCCGACCGTGGCGCGGTCAATGGAGGACAGCGTCTGGATCTCCACGTCGTCCTCGATCACCACCGGGCCGGACTGGACGATTTTGCTGTGCGAGCCATCCTGCCGCTTGGCGAAGCCGAAGCCGTCGCCGCCGACCACGACGCCGTTCTGCAGAATGACGCGATGGCCGATGCGGCAGAATTCGCGGACGGAGCTCTGCGAATGGGCGACGAAATCGTCACCAATCTCGACGCCGGTGTAGATGGAGACCAGCGGATGAATGACGGCATTGCGGCCGATGCGCACGCCATCGCCGATCACCGAGCAGGCGCCGATGGAGGCGTTGGCGCCGATGATGGCGGTGGGGGAGACGACGGCGCTGGGGTGGATGCCCGGCTCCGGCCGCGGCGGCTGGTAGAACAGAGCGAGTGCGCGGGCGAAATCGAGATAGGGGTTGTCGCTGAGGAGAACGGGCAATGGCAATTCCGGTACGGCGGCGGTGGCGATGAGGGCGCCGGCGGCCGTGTTCTTCACCTTATGGGCGTATCTAGGGTTGGCGAGGAAAGTGATCTGGCCCGGGCCGGCCTGCTCCATTCCGCGGACGCCGGTGATTTCGCGTTCTGCGTCGCCTGGGGCGGACTCCCGCAAGGCGCAGCCCAACTGATCGGCGATATCTTTCAACTTCATCCTTGATCAGCGTATCTAATTCCGCAGCCACCCGTCTCCGCGGCCGTTCGTCTCCGCAGCCGTTCGTCTCTGCAGCCGTTCGTCTCCGCAGCCGTTCGTCTCCGTGGCCGTTCGTCTCCGCGGCCGTTCGTCTCCGCGGCCGTTCGTCTCTGCATCCGTTCGTCTCCGCGGCCGTTCGTCTCCGCGGCCGTTCGTCTCCGCGGCCGTTCGTC
>JBBQLF010000620.1:0-2996 GCA_038327695.1 Bryobacterales bacterium | reverse complement strand
ACCAGCCACCGCCCCTCCGGCCCGGACATCGCGGCGAAGAACCCGATAAAGGCGGAGCCGAAGACGTTGATGAACAGAGTCCCCCACGGAAACGTCTCCGCGCCTAGCCGCACGGCCACGCCCGAACACCAATACCGCAGTGCCCCGCCCAACCCCGCGCCCATCGCAACCCAGAAATAGCTCACTTCTCCGCTATCCTACGTCTGTGAAGCACCTCGCCGCCACTCTCCTCGTCTTGCTGCCGCTCGCCGCCCAGCCGGAACCCGCCGCGCTGCTCGAAAAGAAGACCCTCGCCAGGATAGCCGGCTACGACGCCGCATTCGACGGCGCCCTCGGCGTCACCGCCATCGATCTCACCACCGGCCGCAGCTTCTCATACAACGGCTCGCTCGTCACCACCCAGGCCAGCCTGATCAAAGTGCCCATCCTCGTCACGGCTTTCTCCCAGATCCAGGCTGGCAGGTTGAAGCTCGACGACATCCGCGAGCCGCTCACCCGCATGATCCGGGACTCTGACAACGCCGCCACCAACCAGATCATTGCCCTCGTCACCATGCCGCGCGTCAACGCCCTCATGCTCGCGCTCGGCCTGCCCAATACGCGCCTCCGCCGCATCATGCTAGACTACCCCGCCGCCACCCGCAATGAGGAGAACACCTCCACGCCGGAGGAGATGGCCCGTCTGATCACGCTCATCTACCGCGAAAAAGTCGTCTCCCCCCAGGCCTGCCAGGAGATGCTCGGCCTAATGAAACTCGTCCGGGCCGACTTCCGCGGCGCGCTGCCGGCAGGCGTGGAATCCGCCTCCAAACCTGGCGAGCTGGAGGGCGTCCGCACAGAAGCCGGCATCGTCTACCTCGAAGGCAGGCCGTACGTCCTCGCCGTCATGGCCTCGCTTCTGTCCGGCAACGCCAACCCAATTCGCGATGTCGTCGAGATCGTCAACGCCCATTTCACGCGCCTGGCCCAGAGCAATCGCTACGGCCACCGCGTCCGCCCGTAAAATCTCCTCTCAACGTTTCGCCCCCGGCCCGCGTATAACAATGCGAGTGGCCCCAGAAGAACTGCCCATCCCGTTGGCGTGGCACCAAGACGACTCGCTCGCCGCTTTTGAGCACCTTATGCTCCAGCATGAGCGTCTCGTCCTCCGCACCGCTCTCCGCATGCTGGGCCGCCTGGAGGACGCACAGGACGCCGCGCAGGAGGTATTCATGAAGCTCTACCGGAACATCGGCAAGCTCGACGCCGCGCGCGGCATCGAATCCTGGCTCTACCGCACAACCATGAACGCCTGCTTCGATCAGATTCGCCGCCGCCGGCCCACCGAGGCCATCGAATGGGAGCCGCCCGTGGCCGCCGCCCAACAGACGGACATGGAGCGGGACCAGCGCCGCCAGTTGGTCACTGAGGCGCTGAAGACACTGCCGGAAAAGGAGCGCGCCGCCGTCATTCTGCGGGAGATCGAAGGTCTGGATACGGCTGAGGTCGCGCGAATCCTCGTCTCCTCGGAGGCTACGGTCCGCAGCCAGGTCTCGATGGGCAAGGCCAGGCTCAAGCGCCGTCTGGAAGGAGTGCAGGCATGAGCTGGAACGACGAAGACCTCAATCTGGCGCTGCGCGATCTCCGCGACCAGCCACTTCCGCCCGCGTCCCTCACGCACGTTCGCGCTCGTGTTCTCGCTCAGGCGCAGCCGCGCCGCGCGAAGTGGTGGCGCTGGGCCTGGGTGCCCGCACTGGCCGCCGCGCTGGTCGTGGCCACCGTCATCCCGCGCCAGCAACCGCCCGTAGAGCCGCCGCCGCTGCTTGCCACGGCGCCAGCCGCCCAACCGCTCAGCCGCCCCGCCCCGCCCGCGCCACGGCGGCCCAAACCCGCGCCACCGGCGCCAGAAACGCAATTTGCCCGGATCTTCACCGACGATCCCAACGTCGTGATCCTCTGGGCTCTGAATTCCGAAGGAGCACCACAATGAAGAAACTACTCGTCCTCGCCACCCTGCTCGGCGCCATCGGCTTTGCCCAGGAGGTGAAGAAGATCCAGCGCGTCTATGAAATCAAGTACGCCGACGCACAGCAGCTCTCCGCCGTGATCCAACTCAGCCCTGATCTGGTTGTCCGTTACAACGAGCACTTCAAAACCATCTCCCTCTGGGGCCCGGCGGAAGCCGTGGCCACGGCAGAGGAACTCATCAAGCGTTTCGACGTGGCGCGCCCCACCGCCAGCTACTCCAAGCGCAACGTGGAACTCACTTGCTACATCCTCATTGCCGCCCCCAAGGGCACTGCGGGCGAGGCTGTTCCCACAGACCTCGATCCCGTCGTCAAGCAGCTCAAATCCGCCTTCGGCTACAACGATTTCCGCCTGTTGGATTCAGCTTTTATCCGCGCTCAGGAGGGCCCTCTCAGGGTTTCGTCGTCGGGCAACACTGCCGCGCCGAACCCGGAACTCCCCGGAGTTCAGGGGCGCTACGAACTCGGCATTCTGCGCGGCTTCCGCATCTCGTCTGACGACAAAGGCACGAGGGTCGGCCTTTACGGCTTCAACTTCGAACTGAAGCTCCCTGCCTCGGCCGGGTCGATGACCACCGTCAACTTCAGCACGGATATCGACATCCGCGAGGGCCAGAAGGTCGTCGTCGGCAAAGCCAAGGGCGACGCCTCAGCCGGCGCCTACATCCTGGTGCTGTCCGCCCGGGCTGTCGATTAAGCCCCGTCATGAAATAACTGCTCCAACCGCCTGCTTGTCGCGCCTCAGCACCCGATTCCGAACCCCGATTCCGAACCGCGACGAGCCCTAATTCTTCTTGCGCCGGAGCGACGGCCGGTTTTTCCTTCGGTTCCTGGACCTATTCCGAACCGCGACGAGCCCTAAGTTTCTTCCGCCGGAGGGGCGGCCAGTTCTTCCCTCGGTTCCGTGATCTACTCCGAGTTGAGACGAGCCCTAAGTTTCTTGCGCCGGAGCGACGGCCGGTTCTGTCTACGGTTCCTAGACCTATACCG
>JBBQLF010000619.1:0-3003 GCA_038327695.1 Bryobacterales bacterium | reverse complement strand
AACAGCGCCAACGCTCCGTCCCCCGCCCGCACAGAAACGCCGCCAGCGCCTCGCCACCGCGGGACATTCACATACACCACGTCACACTGGTGGCGGCACCAGCGGCACGCCCAGAAACACAGTATGAAGAGCAGGTTGATTCGCGAGGACGCCAATCGCCAGTTATGCCGAAATGAGAGAACCCTCGCCCGGCCCTCAGAGCCCCTGCAACAGGTCGTATCCGTGGTCGGGAATATGCGTCATCAGGATCTCGCTCCCGTGCCCGTGCGAGGCGAAAATGGCCCGGAACTGCTCGCACACTCCCTCATGCCCCCGCTCATAAAACACCAGAATCGACGGACCAGCGCCCGACAGCGCGCACCCCAGCAGCCCCGGCGCCCGCAACTCAATCATCTCGTTCAGCCCGGGCACCAGGCGCGCCCGGTACGGCTGGTGCAGACGGTCCATCAGACCCTCGTGGAAGGCGTCCGTGGTCTGCGTCAGCATGGCCGCAATCAGCAGCGCGGAGCGCTGTATGTTGAACACCGCGTCAGCCCGCGAGTACGTCAACGGCAAGGCCGCGCGCGCCTCCGACGTGGGCAGGATGAAATCCGGCACGATAATCGCCACGCCGTAGCGCGCCGGCAACTGCATCCGCACCGCCCGCGTGATGCCGTCGCTATCAATCGCGCTGGCCACGATGGAGCCCAGCACGGCCGCCGACACGTTGTCCGGATGCCCTTCGATCCGCGCCGCCTCGTCCAGGATCCGGTGCCGGTCCCAGCCGAGCCCTAGCGCCTCGTCGGCGATCACCACGCCTGCCACCAGCGCCGCCGCCGACGAACCCAGCCCCTTCCCAATCGGAATGTCGTTGTTGATCTTCAGCTCGATCAGCGGCATCGGCCGGCCAGTGTGCTCGGCCACCTGCAACGCCGTCTGCCAGATCAGGTTGTCCGCCCCGGTGGAAATCATCCCGGCGTCGCGCCCGGTGGGGTGAATCAACAGCCGCTCCCACGAACGGAACCGGCACTCCAGGTAGATGCTCAGCGCCATGCCCAGCGCGTCGAAGCCCGGCCCGAGGTTGGCGCTCGTGGCCGGAACGCGCACTTCCGTCCAACTCATCAGAGCTTCACCGGCAGGCCGGTGCGGCAACTCTCGTAGATGCCCATCACGATGGCGAGTGCCTTCAGGCCCTCTTCCCCGCTGACCAGCGGCGCGGTCTTGTTCGTGATGGCGTTGCCGAAGTCCAGGAACTGCCGCTCAAACGGCGTCAGCGAGATGGCCATCGGGTCTGACGATCCGCTCATCACTTCCTTCTCCACCGGCGCCGCCGCCCCGCTGTCGCCGTCCACGTCCCACGCCGTCAGCTTGTCGCCCGTAAAGATGCACGTGCCCTTGGTACCGTGGATCTCGATCCGCTCCGAGTAGCCCGGCCAGATCGCCGTCGAGGCCTGGATCACGCCCGTCGCGCCGTTGCGGTACTTCATCATCGCCGTGATGACGTCTTCGCTTTCGATCTTGTGCCGCGCCGCGATCTGCCAGTAGCCGAACACCTCGGCCACGCCGCCAATCAGGTAGTTCAGCACGTCCACCTGGTGCACCGCCTGGTTGATCATGGCGCCGCCGCCTTCCACATCCCAGGAGCCCTTGATAGCGCGCGAGTAGTACGCTTCGCTCCGCCACCATTTCACATACGCGTCGGCCTGCAGGATCTTACCCAGCCGCCCGCCGGTGATGGCCTGCTTCACGAAGATCGTCGAATCGTCAAAGCGATGCTGGCTCACCACGCCCAGCACGATGCCGGCCGCGCGCGCGGTCTCCACCATCTGGCGCGCCGTCTCCATGTTGGTGGAAATCGGCTTCTGGACCTGCACGGCCTTGCCATGCCGCGCCGCCACTTCAATCGGCTGCAGCCGGAAGTTGGGAAACGTGCAGACGTCCACGTAGTCCACCTCCGGGTGCGAGCACACCTCTTCATAGGTGGGCACAAACTCGCAGCCGTACTGCTCGGCGAACTTCCTGCCCGCTTCCGGGAATATGTCCGTGCACACCGTGATGCGGTATCCGATATTGGCGTACGCCAAGGCGTGCTTGTGGCTGATGGCGCCAGTCCCGATCATTCCAACTCGCATGGGAGTGTCTCCAGTATGGTTCGCGTTCGAGCGCTTTATTGTACTATTCCAGCCCGTGGTTGGTCCCGCAAATCGACACGTCGATGCCCATGTCGCGGAACATCGCCGCCTTCACCGCCAGCGCCCGATTGGCATCGGCCGCCGACGGGCAGTACGCCACGTTGATGTGGTTCGACTTGTGCCGCGCCATGAACTGGTCGCGCGTCACGCCGTACATCACCGCGTGCATGATGGGCCATGGCGGCGTCGTGGCTACCCAGCGCCGTTCGGTCTCTTCGGCCGGCAGATCCACCACCTTGGCGCGGCCCATATCGGCCTTCAGGATGCCCGCGTCGATAAAGATACGGCTCCACACGATCTCGCCCGGCTTCGAGATGCCCTTCACGGTCCCGCCGCCCAGCTTGAAGTACATCGACGGCTGGCGCTCGCTCACCGTCCCGGCGTAGCCGCCCACGAAGTGCTGCGGCGGCGCCGATCCGGAGATCAGGAACACCCAAACGTAGTCGTCCCCGTACGTCTCGCCGTAGCGGACGTCGTGCAGCGTGGTCTCCGGATCGAACCCGAGCGCCTTCCAGAGCCGGTTCGTCACCAGCCCGTCAAGGCCGGAGCATTCGTCAACCTCATTGAAATGCGGCAGTGCCTCACCTTCGTACAGCACGCGACCATTTCCGGCGGCTGTCACAGGCGGGCGGTCGACATTGTTCAGCAACCCCTCCACCAGGTCCGACGCCGGTGCCAGGTCCTTCAAACCCTGCTGATACTGGATTCCGATCGTGTCGCAGCCAAAATCGTCGGCGATCCGCAGCGCCGCAATATACATCCGGCACTGGTCCAGAATCTGCGCATCCGTCAGGTCGGCGTCGTGGTCCGGGCCGGTGAGGAATCGCATGCC
>JBBQLF010000618.1:0-3007 GCA_038327695.1 Bryobacterales bacterium | reverse complement strand
AATGCAGGAAGTCAATACACGGCGGGCAATCGGCCATGTGGAGAACACCGAAATGGTGGACCTGCTGGCCAACCTCAAAGCCCGCTAGAGATCGAACTCAACCACGCCGGCTGAGGGCGGCCGCCCAGGCCGCCCTCAATTTTTGCTCCATCTCCGGCGGCAGCGGCGGGCATTCGACCGTACTGTGAAACTGCTTGGATACCGCCTGGCACGTCTTGAGCGAATGCAGGAAGTCAATACACGGCGGGCAATCAGCCATGTGGGCCTCGATCCCGGCGCAATCCATCTCCGGCAGCTCTCCGTCGATAAGCTCCGAGAGACGCGCGAAGACCTCCAGGCAGGCTGGATCCCGATGACTATGTTGATGCGTCACTTCGCCACCTCCAGATAACCCGCCAGGCTCTTTCGAAGCGCCAGGCGGCCACGATGCAGCCTCTGTTTGACGGTGTCCTCGCTCAGATCGAGCACGTCTGCGGCCTCAGCCGTCGAGAGCCCCTCCACATCGCGCAGTAGTACCGCCGAACGATAGATGTCCGGCAAAGCCCGCAAGGCCCGTTCCAATTCGCTGTTCAACTCCGACCGAAGCACCTGTGCATCGGGCAGTTCCGAATCATCCGGCACCTGAATGGTGCGCTGCTCCCCTTCCGCGTTGGGCAGCAATTCGTCCAAAGACAACTCCCGATCCGGTGCAAACACGCTCTTGCGGCGCTTCATCAGGCAGTAGTTCTTGGCGATCCGGAACACCCACGCCTTCACCTTCGCCGGGTCCTGCAACGTATCGAAACTCTCAAAGACCTTCAGGAGAGTGTCTTGCGAAACCTCCTCGGCGTCCTCTCTCTGCCCGCACATCAGCCACGTGTACTGAAAGATGCGCTGCTGAAACGACTCCACAAACGGCGTGAATGCGCTGGCATCACCGGCCAGCAGGCGCCGCGCCCACTCCACCTCCGGAGTACTACTTGTTTCCTGGTGCACTCATCCAGGATAGTGCAGCCGCGCCCGGCTTCACCGATAGCGAAATCGACGGCGGCATCAACATCGTGTTCTTGACCAGGCACTTCTCGGCGGACCGCCGCACGCCTTCCGCGTCCTTCTCGCTCAGTTCAGCCGGCGTCTCGATGGTCAGCACGAACTGATCGAGCCGCGCCGGGTTCAGGACCTTTTCCGCCGTGATCTTCACTTTGAGACCCTCGCTCGGCAGCTTGCGGACGTTGAGGTATTGGACGGCGTAGAAGCCGGCGCAGGTAGCCAGAGACGCCAGCAGGAACTCCGGCGGGGTCATGCCTTCATCGGCGCCACCGTTGTCCAGCGGCTGATCACAGACAATCTTGTGGCCCCGCGCTTCCGCTTCAAACTGGACGTCGCCGAGGTAGTTCACCGTGAGTTCCATTGAGTTGCTCTCCGCACTGTGAGATGCTGCACGCAGGAAAAGGTGACATGTCACTTACGGCTTCCAATCGCATCATCACTTTCGTGAGAACGAGAATCGCATGGTTGAGTCTTCTGGCCCTGGGCGCCACCGCGCAGGAGCCCCTTACATTGAAGGACGCGGTACGGCAGGCCCTGGGCCACCACCCGGCCCTGGACGCGGCCACGGCGCGCGTGCAGGCGTCGGAGGCGCGCGTCGGCCAGGCGCGCTCCGGCCGGCTGCCACGCGTGCAGTATATGGAGAGTTTTCAGAGCGGCAACAACCCCGTTTACGTGTTCGGCTCGCTGCTGACGCAGCGCCAGTTCACGGCCGCAAACTTCTCCCTCGACCAACTGAACCGCCCGGACGCGCTGAACAACTTCCAGTCGCAGGTCGTGGCCGAACAACTGGTCTACGACTTCGGCGGCGTGAAGAACGGCATCCGCGCCGCCGAGATCGGCAAGCAGATGACGGAGCAGGAGAAGAAATCGGCGGAGTTGGCCCTGGTGGCCGGTGTAGCGCGGGCCTACCACGGCGTTTCTCTCGCCATACAGGCTCTGGAAGTGGCAAAAGACGCGCTGAAAACGGCTGAATCGGATCAAAAACGTGCTGAAACGGTGCGTTCTGCGGGCATGGCGACCGATTCCGATGTGCTTTCTGTACAGGTGCATGTCGCCATGATGCGGGAGCAGGTAATCCGCCGTGGGGCGGACGTCCAGATCGGAAGGGCGGCCCTGAACGAAGCGTTGGGTCTGCCGCTGGACACGCCCCACACGCTCACCACGCCGCTGACTCCCGTAGCGGGCCTGGCTGCCGGCGAGACGCTGGCGCGGCCGGAGTTGCAGCAACTGAGACTGGCGCGCGACGCGGCCGACGCCCAGGCGCTGAGCGCGCGGGCCGGCTATCTGCCGCAGATCGGGCTGCGGGGCGTACTGGAAGCAGATCGCCAGCACTTCGTCACCAACGGCGGCGGCAACTGGATGTTCATGGCGTCGCTGAAATGGAACCTGTTCGACGGCGGCCGGGCGAAGCAAAGTGTCGCCGAGGCCAAGGCGATGTCGGCCGTGGCCCAGGCCAGCGAGCGGCAGTACACCAGCGCAATTCAACTGGAAGTTCGCAAGGCGCGGGCCGATTTCGAGTCGGCCACGGAACGGATCTCCGTCACCGACGCCACCATCGCCCAGGCGGAAGAGAGCCTGCGCATTCTGCGCAATCGCTACTCCAACGGCCTGGCCACGATATCGGACCTGTTGCGCGCGCAGACGGCTTCACTGGACGCAAAGATGCGGCGGCTGGCGGCGATTCACGATCAACGGCTGGCGGCCCTGGATGTGGAGCGGGCCGCGGGGATTTTAAATGGAGATTCCAATGTTTTGCAGTAAGGGTTCGTCACGGTCTAACGATGCCAGATCGGCACGACCGCTTCCTGACGGTCGCAGCTCGGTATCAGGTTCTGAGCCGCGACCGTCAGGAAGCGGTTGGAATGGATGTTTTGTGACAGGTCCTAAGTGGATCATGGTGGGCGCCATTGTTGCCTCAGCCGCCTGGATGTCGGGCTGCGGCGGTGAACACGCTGCCACGAAGCTGGCGGCCCTGGAT
>JBBQLF010000617.1:0-3017 GCA_038327695.1 Bryobacterales bacterium | reverse complement strand
GAAGCCGCCGGACGACTGGCGCAGAAGGTGTTCGGCGCGCTCAAGTAGGCTCCGCCGGCGCGGAGGCGCCGCGACACAGTCCCCCATGGTCAAACTCAACGCAGCCCAGCTCGAGGCCGTGCATCATCTCGACAGCCCCTTGTTGGTGCTGGCTGGCGCCGGTTCGGGCAAGACGCGCGTCATCACGCACAAGATCGGCCGGTTGATCCAGACGGGCATGAGGCCCGAGCAGATCGCCGCCATGGAGAAGGTGCTCACCCAACTGCCCGCCGGCGTGAAGGTGATTCCCGGCCACGGCGCCGTCTCCAATCTCGACGACGTCCGTGAATTCGTCAAGATGCTGAAAGCCACCAGCGCCATCGTCCAGCAGGGCATCAACGCCGGCAAGAGCGTGGCGGCGCTGAAAAGCGAGAAGGTCATGGCCGGCTGGGCCAAGTGGAACGGCCCCTTCATCAACGCCGACACCTGGATCGAGACGCTCTACAACAGCCTGACCAACCAGGCCAACGCCGGCTTCGTGAAACACAACGATTAGCCGGCGCGGGCCCATCGCTGACGATATACTTGACGTAATGCCTGGAACCAAATCCGGATCTCTCGATCCTACCTCTGGAAATCTGTTCCAACACGACGGCCCCGCCGGAACTGTCGTCTTTCTCGTGGCCCTGCCGCTCTGCCTCGGCATCGCGCTGGCTTCCGGCGCGCCGCTGTTTGCCGGCATCGTCGCCGGCATCGTGGGCGGCATCGTCGTCTCCGTCTTGTCCGGCTCCCAGGTCAGCGTCAGCGGGCCGGCCGCCGGATTGACCGTCATCGTAGCCGCCGCCATCGTCTCGGCGGGTAGTTTCAAAGCCTTTCTGCTCTCCGTGGTATTGGCCGGCGTCCTCCAATTCCTGATGGGCGTCGCCCGTTTCGGCGCCGTCGCCGACTATGTACCGGACTCGGTCATCAAAGGCATGCTGGCAGCCATTGGCCTGGTGATCATCCTCAAACAAATCCCCCACGCCCTGGGCCGCGACAAGGATTTTGAGGGCGACATGGCCTTCCTGGAACAGGGCGGCTCCAACACGCTCACTGACCTCATTGAGAGCGTGCTGTCGGCCCATCCCGGCGCAATGATCATCTCGGCCCTGAGCCTGCTGGTGCTCATCTTCTGGGACCGCATCGGGCGCAAGATCGGGCACTGGATGACAATGGTGCCCGCGCCGCTGATCGTCGTGGCCCTGGGCATCGGACTCAATCAGGCCTTCGGCCTGTTCGCGCCAGCCCTCCAGTTGACCAGCAGCGAGTATCTGGTCTCCCTGCCTGTCGCCCAATCGCTGCCAGGCTTCTTCGGCCAGTTCATGCTGCCGGACTTCAGCGCCATCACCAATCAGGCCGTGCTCATCTCGGCCGCCACCATCGCCATCGTCGCCAGCCTGGAATCCCTCCTCTCACTGGAAGCGGCCGACCGCATCGACCCCTACCGCCGCATCTCCTCCACCAACCGCGAGCTCCGCGCGCAAGGCATCGGCAACATCGTCAGCGGCCTGTTGGGCGGCCTGCCGCTCACCAGCGTCGTCGTCCGCACCACCGCCAACGTCGCCGCCGGCGCCAGAACCTGGGTATCCTCCTTTATCCACGGCGTCCTGCTGTTCGTCGCCACCATGCTGATCCCTTCGGTACTGAACCTCACGCCCCTGGCTTGCCTGGCCGCCATCCTGATTGTCATCGGCTACAAGCTCACCAAGCCGGCGGTCTACCGCGCCATGCGTGCGCTGGGGTGGAACCAGTTTCTGCCGTTTCTCATCACGGTTGCCGCCATCGTCTTCACGGATCTGCTGAAGGGCGTCATCATCGGCATGTTCGTGGGCGTCTTCTTCGTGATGCGCACCAGCCACCATGCGGCCATCACGCTGGTGAACCAGGATCACTACTACCTTCTGCGGTTCAATAAGGACGCATCGTTCGTCAACAAGAACGAGTTAAAGAAGAAGCTGCGCGGCATCCCGGAGGGCGCCCACCTGATCATCGACGGCACCAAATCGCTTTACACCGATCACGACATCGTCGAAATCGTGGAGGGCTTTCAGAAGCTCGCGCCTTACAAAGACATCACGCTGGAGTTCAGGCACTTCGAGATAGGAGCCCCCGTCAATGGAATCGTATAGGAAACTGCTGCTGGCTAACAAAGCCTGGGTGCAGGATAAGTTGAGCGTGGATCCTGCGTTCTTCGAGAAACAGGCCCACACGCAGAATCCGGACTTCATGTGGATCGGCTGCTCGGATTCGCGGGTGCCGGCCGAGGACGTGACAGGCGCCCAACCGGGCGAGCTGTTCGTGCACCGCAACATCGCCAATCTGGTGGTGCACACCGATTTCAACATGCTGAGCGTGCTGCAGTACGCGGTACAGGTATTGAAGGTGAAGCACGTGATCGTGTGCGGCCACTACAATTGCGGCGGCGTCAAGAACGCGATGACGCGGCACGACTTCGGCCTGATCAACAAGTGGCTGCGGCACATCAAGGACGTCTACCGGATGCACCGGCGGGAGTTGGAGTCGATCTCCGATGAGCAGGTGCGCTACGACCGGCTGGTGGAGCTGAACGTCAGCGAGCAGGTGCAAAACCTGGCCCAGACCTCCATCGTGCAGCGGGCCTGGAAGAACGAGCAGCGGCCCATCATCCATGGCTGGATCTACGACCTTCGCACCGGCTACGTGAAGGAGACCGCCTGTATGCATCCGGGCGCGAAGTTGGACGAGATCTACGACTTCGATTTCGAGGGCGGCGTTTAGGGCTGGATCATGCGTTCGGCGGTGGCAAGCTGTGCCGCCGTGCCTCGGATGGCGATCGCTTTCCGCGCCTCAGTGAAGAACATACTTCCTGCTTGCGTGGCCGTGCGGACGGAGCTGAACAGCTCCTGCAACTCGCCGGACGTGCGCGCCGCCGGCAGGAAGAACACGCCCACCTGCTCGTCGCCGAAGGCCCTCCGGAGCGGGCCCGCACCCGGCGGCTTCTCCAACGCATCGACCAGCCA
>JBBQLF010000616.1:0-3033 GCA_038327695.1 Bryobacterales bacterium | reverse complement strand
GCGTCTCAATCGGCGCTTGGCACTAATTGGAAGCCGAACTTGCGTGCTTTGCGTTCGAGCACAATGCCAGCCGCTCGCGCTACGCGGTATCGCCAAGTTCTTTCCCTCTTTGACCCGCACCGCGGGACTATTGCTCGGAATTGGGTTCTGAGCCGTGCGCGTTAGCAAGCCAGTATGGCCCTGCGGGTCACCGGAAGTAATGAAAATGCCGCCAGCGGCGAAGGGGGTGGGTACACATGGCGGACAAGAAACATCGTTTTCGACGGAGCGGTTGTGCCGAGCTGGCAAGGTTATTCCGTGACGGGTCCTTGGTGCGCCAGACCCTAGCGCGCCAGGGTCTGGGCTTCGGCCGAAACGTGAGTGGTGCCGGCCTGCGACAGGTTTTTGTACACCTGCCCGGCGATGCCAGCCGCCACCGGGCCGTTCACACTCTTGCCCCCGGTGAGTAGGACGACGACTACCAGCCGGTTGGAGCCGATTTCGTTGTAGCTGCCGAACCAGCCCAGATGCGTCCGCGAATCGGTGCAGGTTCCGGTTTTGCCGAAGATGGGTTCGTTGATGTCGTAGGCCGCGCGGCGGGCCGTGCCGAACTCGACGGCGCCCATCATGCCTGGTCTCATTTCCGGCAGTTGGCTGTCCAGTTCCAGCTTCCGCTTCACCTTGGGCACAACACTCAAAGCCTCTTCCTGATTGCGCGGATACTGCAGGTAGTACAGCGTGCCGCCGTTGGCGATGGCCGAAACCATGGCGGCCAGTTGCAGCGGCGTCAACCCGATGGATTCTCCAAAGCTGGTCATCATTCCGAGCGGGACGTTTTTGGGTTTCTCCGCCGGGAAGATGCCCGCACTTTCGCCGGCGATGTCGAGACCCGCCTTTTCTCCCAGACCTAACAGACGCCCGTAATGGTTCACCTTGTCGAACCCGAGCTTTTCGCCGATGTTGGCAAAGTACGGGTTATTCGACTTGGCCAGCGCGGTGGTGAGATCGATGGAGACCTTGCGCGAAAGATGGAAGCGCGTCTCCCGGTCAATGATGCCTTCACTCAACCCGGCCAAGCCGGCCATCAGCTTAATGGTGGAACAGGGCTGATAGGCACCCGTCAGCGCCACTTTCTGGTTCACCATAGTCAGAACGCGGCCCGTGTTCGGATCCACGACAACGACGGATCCGTTGTACGGCCCAAGCGCCCGCACGGCCGCCCGCCGGACCACCAGATCTTCGCCATCCACCACGTCGCCCCAAGTGGAATCGGCAAAGGTGGGCGTATCCCAGGGGCTGTAGAACTTGCGCGTTGTCCGGTAAGTGGGCGACTTCGCCCGCTGTTTGGCGGTCAGGGTCTTGGCCGGGGCCTTCTTCCTGGCCTGGGCGGAGGTACTGACGGCCGCCTTCTTTTTGACCGGCGCCACGGCAAACAGCGCGGCGGGTAGAACCAGCCCCAGAGTGATAGTCAATAGTCGCTTCATTCTGCTCCTGGAATACGCCATGTTGGACATCCCTATTCTGTTGTATCGGCAGGGGTTGAGTCAAGCTTTAGATGCTGGCACCGGGAAGTAAGTCAAGATTGGCGTGGCGGGTGGTAGCCTGATGGCAGGCCTCTCAGAGGAACCGATGACGGCGACATTTTTTGAAAACCCGCTCCAGTTCCGCCAATGGCTGGAGGCCCATCACGCGGCCGGCGCTGAACTATGGGCCGGCTACCATAAGGCCGGCTCCGGCAAGCCCAGTCTGACTTGGCCACAATCTGTGGATCAGGCGCTGTGCTTCGGCTGGATCGATGGAGTGCGGAAAGGCATCGACGAAAGCAGCTACAGAATCCGCTTCACGCCACGCCGGCCGCGCAGCATCTGGAGCGCCGTCAACATCGGGCGGGTGGAAGAACTGACGCGCCTGGGGCTGATGCGGCCGGCCGGTCTGGCGGCCTATGCGGTGCGGAAGGAGAACCGGTCCGGCGTGTACGCCTATGAGCAGCGGACGGCGGAACTGCCGGAGCCCTATGCCGGAATGCTGAAGGCCAGTGATGCAGCCTGGGCGTTTTTTGAGGCCCAGCCGCCATCCTACCGGAAGACCGCCGGTTGGTGGGTGGTCAGCGCCAAGACGGAAGCCACCCGCCTGAAGCGCCTGCAGAAGTTCATTGGCGAGTCGGCTGAGAGCCGGAGGCTGTAAGTAGAACCGAGGAGCGTTAGAATATGGAATCGAAGCCGAACCGGCGGCTGAACCATGCTCCCTTTCCCGTTGATCTATCATGACGGCTACGATCTCCACTTCGGCGATCACGTCTTCCCCTCCGCCAAGTACCGCCTGATCCGGCGCAAGCTGCTGGACGACTACTTCGCCGGCCCGGAAGATTTCCTCACGCCGGAATGCGCCACACGCGAGCAACTGCTGCTGGTCCATACGCCGGAGTGGGTGCGCAAGCTAGAAACCGGCACGCTCACCTACCACGACATTCTCAAGCTCGAAGTCCCCTATTCGCGCAAGATGGTGGAGGCCTACTTTCTGGCCGCCGGCGGCACCCTGCTGGCCGCCCGCCACGCCCTCACCAAAGGTATCGGCTACAATATCGGCGGCGGTTTCCACCACGCCTTCCCCAACTACGGCGAGGGCTTCTGCGCCGTCCACGATGTTGCCGTCGCCGTCCGCGCGTTGCAACAGGAGGGCCTCATCCGGACCGCCCTGATTGTGGATGGCGACGTGCACCACGGCAATGGCACGGCCGCCATCTTCGGGGGAGACCGCTCGGTCTTCACGCTGTCGATCCATCACTTCAACAACTACCCCACTGACAAGCCGCCATCCACGATCGACATCCACCTGCCGGACGCCACCGCCGACAAGGAGTATCTCGACCACCTGCGCCCCGCCTACCAGACGGCGGTCGCCGGCTTCCGCCCCGACATTGTCTTCTTCGTGGCCGGCTCAGACCCCTATTACGACGATCAACTGGGCGGCCTCTCTCTCACCCGCGAGGGCCTCTACATGCGGGACCGCCTTGTCTTTGACACCGCGCTTCAGCACCGCATCCCCGTGGCCGTC
>JBBQLF010000615.1:0-3034 GCA_038327695.1 Bryobacterales bacterium | reverse complement strand
GATTGAGAAGGCGAAGGAGGCCATGCGCATGGCGCTGGCCGGTCTGTACCCGCGCGATGCCTTCAATCTGATTACGTTTGCCGGAGACACCCAGGTTCTCTTCCCTCGTCCGGTGCCGGCCACACCAGAAAACCTGCGCGCCGCTCGCGAGTTCCTCGACGGCCGCCACGGCGGAGGCGGCACGGAGATGATGAAGGCCGTGCGGGCGGCGTTTGCGCCATCGGGCGCGGAAAACAAAATGCGCGTAATCTGTTTCATGACGGATGGCTACGTCGGCAATGAAGCGGAGATCATCGCGGAGGTCCAACGCCACCCGGAAGCTCGCGTGTTCAGCTTCGGCATCGGTTCGTCGGTGAACCGCTACCTGCTCGGCAAGATGGCGGAAGAAGGGCGCGGCGAAGTCGAATACGTAGCGCTGAACGAGGACGGCTCGGCCGCCGCGCGCCGCTTCCATGAACGCGTGCGCAACCCGCTGCTGACTGATGTCGCCGTAGATTGGCACGGCCTGCCGGTCTCTGATATCTACCCCGAACGCCTTCCTGATCTGTTCAGCGCCAAGCCCCTGATCATCCACGGACGATTCAGCGCCGCCGTTGGCGGATCCATCACCCTGCGGGGCCGCATGAGCGGCAAACCCTTCAGCAGAACGATCGCCGTGCAATTGCCGCGCGAACAGTCCGGGCACGACGTACTGGCCACGCTTTGGGCCAGGGCGCGCGTCGAGGACCTGATGCACACCAACCCGCGGCACCCCGACGAGGAGCAGGTCACGCGCCTCGGTCTGGAATTCCGGCTGCTCACCAAGTTCACGGCCTTTGTCGCTGTGGACACGCACAAGGACCCCAAAACCGGCCAGCCCGTGCGGATCGAAGTGCCGGCCGAGATGCCGGAGGGTGTCAGCCATGAAGGCGTCTTTGGCGCCATGAACATGGCCTCACCGGTCGCACAGCCTTTCATGCCGGCGGCGGCCCGTCAAAGCGCGCGGAGCGCGGCGGACTTCCAAGCGAAGGAAGAAACGCGGCTCCCGCGCACCGGCACGCAGATGATCGACGTGGAAGTCTGGCTCAGCGACTTCACGCCGCAAATCCTGGAACTGCTGAAGAAGGCCGGCTTCGAGCCCTCACCGGTTGCCGCCCGGGTGGCCAAGATCCGCCTCGGCCGCATCCGGGCAGATCGGATCGCGGAGCTGGAAAAACTCGCCTGCGTCCTGACGGTGCGCCCGGCGCCAGCCCCATGACGATACACTGAGGAACGGATGCCGGAAGAAGTCTGCTCCCGCTGCGGCGGTACGGGTTACACCATCATTGAGAAGGACGGCCTCACCGCCGCCCAGCGCTGCGATTGCTACACGGAGAAACGCTCGGACTCTCTCTGGCGCAACTGCCGCATCCCGGCCAACTACCGCAACGACAAGTTCGACAACTTCGACAACCGGGGCTCCAAGGAACTCGCCCAGATCCAGCACATGCTGATGGGCTACTGCCGCGAGTTCCCGAATTCGGAACCGCGCGGGCTCGTCTTCATCGGCGAGCCCGGCTGCGGCAAGACACACCTGGCCGTCGCCGTACTCCAGCGCCTCATCGAGAACGGCTTCGAGGGCGTGTTCATGGACTATCAGAACTTGCTCGACCGGATCCGCGCCAGCTACGATCCCATGTCCGGCGAGAGCCCGCGCGAGGCCTATAGCGTGGCGTTGGAGGCCGAGGTCCTGCTGCTGGACGATCTCGGCGCCCACCGCGTCACCGATTGGGTGGAGGATACCATCACCTCCATCTTTACCCACCGCTGCAACGAGCAGAAGGCGACCATCGTCACCACCAATCTGCCCGATCCCGATATGGGCGGAACGCTCATCGAGCGGTTGCCCGACGGGGCGCCGGCACGTTTCGACGTGAAGTCCACGCTGGCTGAAAAGATCGGCATGCGGGCCCGGTCGCGGCTGTTCGAAATGTGCCGGATTGTGAAGATGCCGAGGGTCGGCGACTATCGGATCGCGACGCGGCGATGAACCGCGCGGCTCTCGCGCTGCCGTCTTTTTCTGCCTTCTCCCCGTATTGGGGCCGCCGGATTTTTCCACGCAGGATGAACCGTCGCACATCCACAACGCGGCCGTGCTGCGTGACTACACGAGCGTGCCCGTCTACCAGCAGTATTACCAGCGGCGCTTCACCCTCACCGGCAATGTGATTACGCAGCCCCTGGTGCTGCTGCTGCTCAGCGTGCTGCCAACTTCCGCCGCCGCCTGCAAGGCGGTTAGCGTGATCGTGGTGGCGGCGTTCCCGTTGGCTTTCGCCTGGCTGCTGTCCGCCTTCACGCGGCACACCGGCGCGTTCACTCTGCTGGCCAGCCCGTGCGCGCTCAGCTACGGTGTGGTGTTGCTGCGGTTTGCTTTGGGCTGAGCGGCGCGCCGCAAGAGCGTGTGGGGTATCGCCGCGTTCAGTCTGGCGCTCTAACTCAGTCATCCGCTGGTGTGGGCGGTGTTCGGGCTGTACTGCGCCATCGGCGCGCTGCGGGACCGCCGGGTGATTCCCCTGCTGACGCACGCGCCCGGCGGCGTGCTGGCGCTCATCTACATGACCCACGCCGGCGGCGCGCCCAAGGCGTATGCGGCCACGTGGGGCGACCGGCTCTGGCCGTTCTACAGCCTGAGTTTCCTCCACTCGCGCACCAATACCGCCGAAACAATTTGGGCGCTGGTTGTTTTGTTCGTATTTCTCGTTCTTCTGGCCGCCACGCGCCGCCGGCCGGACTCGCTGTTCTGGACCGCCGCGGCTTGCGTTGTGGCCGGCCTGTTTCTGCCACCGTACATGAAGTGGGAAGTGGACACGCATTTCGCCCCGCGCCTGGCGATGTTCGCGTTCCTGCTGCTGCTGGTATAGTGCGCCTCGCGCGATTGGCCGCGCCGGTCACAATACGTCATTGCCGCCGCGGGCCTGATCCTGCTGGCCTCCGGCTCATTGATCCGCTTCCAGCTCTGCCGCCAGTGGAGCGCCGAGCTCACCCCCTACACTCAAGTGTTCACCGCCATCCAGCC
>JBBQLF010000614.1:0-3047 GCA_038327695.1 Bryobacterales bacterium | reverse complement strand
CCATGCCCGGACCCGGCTTCCGGTATTCGTATGGTTCTGAAAGTACTAGACCTAGCCGAATGAGAGCTCCACCCAGCCGGGCAAGGTGGAGGGTTGGTCAGCCTGAAAAACGATGCGCCGGGTCTTGGGAAACGGCAGTCCGCTGCGCAGCGGCTGGCTGTATACGGGGAGGCTGCGCAGGACTTGCCGGAAGGGATCGGCGTTGACGTCAGTACTGACGCTTTTGGGCAGGAAGCCGGTGCCCCATCCGAGGCAGAGCAGGCAGGAGCCCTCCTGGTCGCGGGCGGCGGTGAGGCGGCGGGTCATCTGATCCATAGATTGGACGACGGCGGCGAGGCCGGCGGCTTCGGCATAGGCGCGCTGGACCGCGATCAGTTTTTCGGCGGCAGCGTTGGCCGCGTGGGTGAACATGCGGACGCCGGCGGACTCGCGCCAGCGGAGGGCGCGCAGCATCTCGGGCTTGGCGAGCGCCAGGCTTTCCTCAAAGGCGCCGCTGAAGTGAGTGCCGGGGACGGCCATCTCGGCGAAGGTGGGGGTGGAATCGCCGGGGCGGCGGGCTTCCACGGCTCCGCGCGGGCTCATCTTCCAACCCAATTCGAGCTTATTGCCCTTGGGCAGCAGGGTGGACGTCCGCAGCAGGTAGATGCGCGTGGCGCCGCCGGAGGGGATGGCGGCGGTGTCGCCCAGTTGCAGGGGCCGGGTGCGGCTGACTCCGGCTGAGCCGAGGGTGGCCGTTTCCAGGACTTCCGCCGGGTAGCGGGGAGGGCGCTCGGCGCTTTCCAGCCGGGCGGTGAGTTCCTTCCATTGAGCGTCACCGGCGCGTTCCATCAGCAGGGCGGTGCGGAGCGGGCCCTTGAGCGCGCTGGCCGGCACGAAGATGCCGCCGGCGGCGGCAGTGGCAAAGGTGGGGATGAAGAGATTCTCGGCCGATGTGCGGGCGTAGTAGTTGGCGGCGGAGGGGTGCTCAAAGGGAATACGGCGGGCGGCGTAGTTCTGGGCGTAGCCGCCCCAGGAGGCGAAATCGAGCCGTTCGGCCTTGCGGATCTGGGCCAGGTACATCTCCAGGCGCGGCCCCTTGGCGAGCATGCGGAAGATGCGCTTCTGGTCGAGCACGTTGACCTGATCTTTCCAGACCATGTAGTCAATGGGGGAGAGCTTTTGGCCGTCGCCAACCAGCAACGGCGTCAACACGGTCAGGCGGTAGCGTTTCATGCAGACACCGGCCAGGGGAGGGGAAGCGCCAGGGCGTAGCCGGCGCGGTAGACGGGATGGGGGCATCCCGGCGGCGCGACATTGCGGACGGCGCCGCGCAGTTTTTGAGCGGAGATGAGCACCGAGCCTTCGGCCACCAGGCGGGAGGTGAGTTTTTCCGCGCCTGCGCCATCGGGCGAGGCCACACGGCCGGAGCGTTGGGCCAACGCGTAGTCGCCGGACGCCCATTCGACGGTATCGGATTCGGCGGGGCTGAAGAGCGACAGCATCCACCAGGCGCGGCCGCCGGCGGCGGGCTGGCCGGCGCCGAAAATCAGCTCCGGCAGGGTGCCGGGCTGGAAATCCGGTGTCCGCGAGCGGCCGAAGCCCTTGGAGCGCATGCCGCCGAGGCCGCTATCGGCGAGTAGCCGGAAGACGGTCTGGAGGCGCGGCGCCCAGACGGCGTAGGTCATGGAGTTGGAGAACTGAGCGGCGCACCACAGCCCGGAGGCGGGCGCGAACTGGACGCAGGTGGTGAGGTGGGCGGCGACGGCGCCTCCGGTGACGCGGTCCACGGCGGCGCTGGAGCGGCGCACGACGCGGAACGGCCCGGTGGCGGAGCGGGTGTTGACCGGAATGAGGCAGCCGGAGTGGCCGTCGACGGTCCAACGATCGTCGGAGGGCCGCTCGCCGCGGATGAGTTCGGCGATCAACGACGTTGGCAGCAGAGTGGCCCCCTTCCAGCGGACCTTGCCGCTGGAGGAAGCCGGTGGCCAGAGGCAGGAGGGGGGTGGCGCGAAGAGGTGGCCCCGCTGCCAGGGGAAGCAGGAACTGAAACGGACGGCCGGCTCGCCGTATTCGCGGGCGGTGGCGTTGAGCCACTCCTCCATGAGTCCCAACTGGCCGAAGGCCAGGGTGACGGCGGAGTAGAGCGCGTCGCTGTGCAGAATGGCCGCAGCCTGATCGCGCGCCCCATTGTCGGGGCCGATACGCCAGGGCGTGGTGGGCCGGAGCCGGATGAGCAGCGCAGGGTTCATTTCAGGTCAACCGATCAGGCGAGCTTTTGGGCGAAATCGGCAGCGCAGACGCCGGCCTGGAGCGTGGCGCAGTCGGCCGCTTCGAGCAGAGCCTGTTCAGGCTCGCCGGCGGCGTAGTAGGCTTTGTTGCGCCAACTGAGCTTCCAGGCGCAGAAGCGGACGCGGCCGCTGCCGCGCGAGCCGCCGCCGCCGAGGGCGTCGTCTTCGAGCAGGCGAATGCCTTCGACCAACTTGGCGAGGAGTTCGCGATCTTCGGCGCAGAGGATATCGAGCACGAGGCGGACCTTAAACCGGGCGCCGGCCGGCACGCGCTCCAGGGTGCGGGCATTGGACTGGGCGGTGATGCGGTCAATGGCGTTCTCGCTCTTAACCTCAGTGAGTTCGTCGTCGAGGTTTTCGCGCATCTGGGCGGTGATGGAGTCCAGATCGAGGGGCGCATCGTAGGCGGTGAGGCGGGCCGGGGTGGCCGTTTTGGGCTCGACGGCATCGCCGGAGACGCGCTCGACGCGGCCGGGATTGCGGCCGAACAGCAGGCAGATTTCGTCGCCGGCCTCGTCGCTCTGGTGAATGCGGACTTCCTGGCCGCGGCGGCGGGAGAGGAAGACGAGATCGGAGGGCGCCACGAGGCCGGCAGACTGCTCCAGCAGGCTGCGGATCTTGCCGCGCAGCGAACTACCCGGCACGTAGGGCCGTCCAAAGGCGTCTTTGACCACAGGATTGTCGGCGCCGCCGAGATCGAGCGAGCCCTTGCCGGCACCGATGTGCAGGCCGGTTTCGCAGATCATCTCGCCATCCAGCATCAGCTTGCCGATCAGGCCC
>JBBQLF010000613.1:0-3067 GCA_038327695.1 Bryobacterales bacterium | reverse complement strand
TCCAGGGGCCCGCAACACGGTCCCCAGCAGGCTCCCTCCACGGTTGCCCAGGCCGATCAAGCCCACCCGCACCGGACCACCCGGCGCCCCGATCGCAGCCACCCCGCCGGCCAGAAATGCTCTTCGCTCCATGTTTGAGCCTCCCGAGCCGTTATACACCAGCGCGTCTCCTGTCCGCGGCAATTCTTTGTAGGGCGGACGCCCTCGTCGCGACTCTCTCATGATTGCCAATCGCCCGAACGGACAAGAGCGCACAGGACACTAGCCCGCGGGCGGCGTTTGTGGATAGAATCAGATTTTGGATTTAATGCCCATACACGTCGACGAATTGGAAGCACGGCTCCATCAGTTCAACAAGCTGATCACTGAACTATTACGCGGCCGCATGACGCGAAATACATTTCAGCCATGGGAAGTGGAGATCCTTCTCGATATCGAAGGCTGTGCTTTGCGCGATGCCAATCGCCGGGAAATGCTGCGCCGCTATCAGCGGGCAGCCAACCGCTATTTCGAACGCGGCGGCCGCACCATGCTCAAGCTCTCTGAATACCTCGAAAAAAAGCACCGCCTGCCGCTCGACAAAACGCCAGACGGCCCTGCCGCCTGATCGCTGCCCCTCCGCCCTACTTCTGCTCGGCCACTGAGCGCTCGGCCAGTTCGCCCAGAATGGGCAGGCGGAACAGCGTGCCCTGGCTCGTCTTCACCAGCATGAAAATCCATGCGCCCAGCACCACCAGTTGCAGCGCATGGCCTGTGTTGTGCAACCCGCTCATGGAGCGGGTGATCGGACTGTAAACCTGTTCCACAAACAGCCAAAGCACAAAAATGTAAAGCCCCTGAAAAGCGTGGAAACGCACGTCGCGATCCGCGCGAAACCGGTTGGCGGCCAGCATGACGATGCAGGCAATCCAGCCCACAAACGGGATGTAGCAAAGGATCGACGCGCTTTGCGGCGTGAGCTTGCTGAGGAATTCATCCACCTTGGCGCCGGCGCTCGCCGGTGCCGCCGGTGCCGCGCGCTCCCTGGGGGGGGCGTCCGTCGATGCCTGCCGGCCGCCGCACGCGGCGCAAAATACGTCCGCCGGCTGGACTTGGCTCCCGCATTGTGTACAGAAGGGCATATTCGCTAACCCCGTAGTGTACTACGACGCCGGAGACCTCGCGGTTCCCTGTGATACGATGCCGCCATGCGTACGATCTCTCTGCTGCTGCTGGCCGCCCTCGCCGCCGTTCCCCTCGCTGCCGCCAGGCGCGACCTGAATATCACGTTCATTGATGTCGAAGGGGGCCAGGCCACCCTTCTCATCACGCCCGCGGGCGAGTCGCTCCTCATCGATGCCGGCTGGCCCGGCTACAACGGGCGCGATTCGGATCGCATCGTGGCCGTGGCCAAGAAGGCGGGACTGAAGAAGATCGACTACCTTCTCGTCACGCACTACCACATGGACCACGTCGGCGGCGTGCCCGAACTCGCCGCCAAGTTCCCCATCGGCACACTTATCGATCACGGCGCCAACACCGAATCCAACCGCGGCGCCAAGGAACTGGAGGCCGGCTACCAGAAAGTGCTGGCTACCGGCGCCAAACGGCTCACCGTCAAGCCCGGCGACACGCTGCCGTTGAAGGGCGTGCAGGTCGAAGTAGTGAGCGCCCGCGGCGAGCGCATTTCCAAGGCGCTCAAAGGCGGCGGCCAAACCAATCCGCTCTGTGGCCAGGAGCCGCGCAAGGCCGACGACGCCACTGAGAACGGCCGCTCCATCGGTGTCCTCATCACGTTTGGCAAGTTCCGTTTTGTCGATCTCGGAGACCTCACCTGGAACAAGGAACTGGAACTGGCCTGCCCCGAGCACATGATCGGTCCGGTCGATCTCTATCTCACCACGCACCACGGTTTAGACGCCTCCGGCCCGGCGGCCATCGTGCACGGCCTGCGCCCGCGTGTCGCCGTCATGAACAACGGCGCCAAGAAGGGCGGCTCGCCGCCGGCGTGGAAAATCATCTCCTCCTCCCCCGGGCTGGCCGATCTGTGGCAGATCCACTACTCCATCGCCGGCGCCAAGGAGGCAAACGTGCCCGAAGACCGCATCGCCAACCTGGAAGAAAAGTGCCAGGGTCACAACATTGAGGTGGTGGCCGCGAAAAACCGATCGATGACAGTCACCAACACCCGGAACGGCGCGAAAAAGACGTACAAGCCTCTATAATGGAGGTTCCCGCAGTCGCGCTCGCATGCTCCTTTCCAGCACCGTCTATTTCGTCTTCCTGGCCGGACTCTTCCTGCTCTACTGGCCGCTCCAGCGTTGGCGCCTGGCCGGCCTGTCGGTGTTGCTGTTCGCCAACTACTTCTTTTACGCCAAGTGGGATCTGTTCTATCTGATCCTCATCCCGTCTGCGTCGCTGGCGGACTATCTGATCGGGCTCGGCCTGGGGCGCGCGGCCGCCGCCCCGTGGCAGCGCCGCGCGCTCGTCAGCGCCAGCGTCGGGCTGAATCTCGGCATTCTCGCCTCGTTCAAGTACATGCCCTTCTTCCTGGCGGCCTATGCCGGCATCGCCGGCGCCAAGGCCCCAGCCTGGCACTGGACCTTCCCGCTCGGCATCTCGTTCTACTGCTTCCAGTCGCTCACCTACACCATTGATCTCTACCGCCGCGACGGCAAGCCGGTGCGCAGCCTGCTGGCCCACATGACCGCCGTCAGCTTCTTCCCCACCACGCTCTCCGGGCCCATCACGCGCGTCCTCGCCCTGGCTCCGCAACTCGACAAGGCCGGCCGCAAGCTCTCCTCCGAGGACGGCGGCAAAGCCCTCTTCCGCATCGGGCTCGGCCTGATGAAGAAGTTCCTGATTGCGGACTATCTGGCGGAAAACATCGTCAACCGCGTCTTCGACACGCCCAACCTCTACACCGGCGCCGAAGCGCTTATCGGCGTCTACGCCTACGCCCTGCAACTCTACTACGACTTCTCCGGCTATTCCGACATCGCCATCGGCAGCGCGCTGCTGCTCGGTCTCAAGCTGCCCGAAAACTTCAATCGCCCTTACCTGGCGCTGAACATCAGCGAGTTCTGGC